>JAUNGV010000111.1 GCA_030524225.1 Eubacteriales bacterium | reverse complement strand
CCGGGCGGATTCGGGACTTGCACCCGTTAGAAACGTGCGCCGCCAGGCGCACTATTGAAAAGCGGCGTTTTTCACCTCTGGTAAGGAAGTGAGAAACGCCGCTTTTTACTGTGTTTACTGTTTGACTATTATGATGTAGTGCAGATCCCCTGTCTCCGGCATACCGGCAGGCTAGCCGATGTGCCGGAGACAGGGGAGGGATCATCCCTTTACTTTTGTCGCCTCCGCTTTCTTGGCGGCGGCGCTCATTTCGTCTCCGATGTGGCGCAGCACATAGGTCGCGTAGGAGGAGAGGAAAGCGCGATCCTGTTTCAGGTCGTTTGACATCTCGAAGAACAGTTCCCTGTCCTCGTAACTGCGTTTGAAGAACGGACGGCGGAAGAGATCCCACTGCGGCAGGAACGAGGCGATCTTGCGCGTGTAGCAGGTGGAAGGAGTCGCCTGTTCGCGGTGATCCCTCTCTGCGAAGGAGGCGATGGATTTGTGAATCGCCTGATCTTCGAGGGGGAAGTAATAATAATCTTTATAATTGGCGTAGAAATATTTCAGCTCTGCGGTGAGAAGCGGAACCTTAAGGAGTCCCTTTGTTCCCTCGATTTTTACGAAGCAGTGATCCGCAGTCCCCAGAAGTGGTTTGGGGAGAGGGTGCTCCACAGTGAAAAAGAGCAGTACCTCTTCGCGGCTGCTGCCGTTGTAGTCGTCGTAGTAATTGGCCTGCGCCTTGTAGACGGAGAGCGTTCCGGAAAAGAGATCACGGTAGGCGACGAGAGGCACGAGGGAGAGAAGTCCTTTGATATCGGCTTCGTTGTGTGCCAGCAGGATTTCCAGAAGACCGTCTGAGTGTTCCCGGACATATTCAGCGTAGGCCTCGACGAGATCGCCGCCGCTTCTGGCCTCGGTGCGCCCGCTGCCGAGGAAGGCCTCGAGGGTCTGCTGGCGGCAGTCGGCAAGGCCGAGGAGTCTGCGGTAACGCCGGGCAGTCTGATAGAGATCGAGGGAATCCAGGGAGGAGAGGGAATCCGGAAGTCCGTGGGCGAGGAGCCTCTTTTTCAGAAACGGGAGATCGAACTGGTTGCCATTATAGTGGACGAGGAGCCGATAGGAAGCCGCGAACAGCAGAAAAGAAGAGAGAAGCTCCCCCTCCTCTCCGATTTCGTCGGCAAACCACTGTTTTAATTTATAACCGGACGGCTCATGGTAGAGGCAGCCGATCAGATAGACGCGGTTTTTGTCCGCGCTCAGGCCTGTCGTCTCAATATCGAGGAACAGATAATCCGAGAGAGGCGCCAGCGCTTCCAGCGGATAGCCGGGCGTCCTGTTCCCGACAGATTTTGTGATAATTCGCATCATACCCTCCCAGCCGCAGCGCGTGCAAAGAGGCGTGCGGCGTCATTGCCCAAAAGAATGTGGAAATTACAGATAAGAGTATTATATAATGTAACTGTTTGTGAGCACAAGTATTTGTGAGCGGTAATGTTGTACATGGTAACAGTTCAGCCGCGCCATTCACAAAGCCGCGCTAACGCGCTTTCCGCCGCTTCGCGGCTATCTTTGCTCATAATTTGGCGCTCCCTCAGCCGAGAACTGCAAGTCAGAAATCGTCCAAGCACGATTCTGACCTGCCGCTCCCGGCTGGCTGAGCTGTTACACACGATGTGAGAAGGAGACCTGCATGGCAAAACATACATTTTTAGGCGGTGTCGAACTCTACGGAGGCAAGGAGGCGGCGCGGGAGAAGCCGATCCGGACGATTTTTCCGGAGGGGGAAATGGTGTATCCCCTGCTGCAGCATATAGGAAGGCCGGCGATTCCGGTCGTTGCGCCGGGAGATTTCGTCCTGACGGGACAGCGGATCGCGAAGGCGGACGGAGAACTGTCCGCCGATCTTCACTCCTCGGTCTCCGGTACAGTGAAGGCGATTGAGGAACGGGAGGACGTCAGTGGGAAGTGGGTCCGGAGTATCGTGGTGGACAACGACAGGCGGTACGAGGAGATCTATTATCCGGAGAAAAGGAGGCTCTCCTCTCTTGGAAAATACGAGATTCTGCAGGCGGTACGGGATGCGGGCGTCGTCGGAATGGGCGGCGCGGGACTTCCCACCCATATCAAGCTCGATGTGCCCCAGAGGCAGCGGATTGACTATGTGATCGCCAACGGGGTGGAGTGCGAGCCGTATCAGACAGGAAATTTCCGGCGCATGGTGGAGAATCCTGCCAAAATCATCAACGGACTCAAGATTCTGCAGAAGCTCTTTCCCAGAGCCAGAAGCGTCATGGCGGTCGGGGACGATCAGGCGGAGTGCTATGCCCTGTTTAAACAGCTGACGAGAGAGGATCCGCAGTTTCTGGTCAAAAGGCTGCGGACCAAATATCCTCAGGGATCGGAGCGTCAGCTGATCTACGCGCTGACGGGACGGACGCTGAATGCGAAAATGCTGCCGTATGAGATTGGGTGTATTGTGCTGAATATCGACACGCTGGTGGCGATCAATCAGGCTGTTATGGTGAGGGAGCCTCTGCTGACCCGGATCGTGACGGTCGGAGGGGACGCGGCGGCGGCTCCGCAGAATCTGCGGGTGCGGATCGGCATGAGTTACCGGGAACTGCTGGAAAAAGCAGGCGGACTGCGACGGGCGGTGGCCATGCAGATCGTGGGCGGTCCGATGCAGGGGCGGACGCTCGCGACGCTGGATGCGCCGGTCACAAAGCGCGCCTCCTCCCTGCTGTGTCTCTCAAGAGACCGGGCCAGAGAACAGAGGGAGACGGCCTGCATCCGGTGCGGACGCTGTGTGCTGGCGTGTCCGAACCGTCTGGTGCCGGTGGAACTTTACCGGGATGTGTTAAAGGGCAGGGAGGACAGCTTTATCTCGCACAATGGTCTGGAGTGCAATGGCTGCGGCTGCTGCTCCTATGTATGCCCCGCCAAACGGGAGCTCTCCTATGGCATTGAGGCGATGCGCGAGCAGGTGCTTCTGCAGCCGGAAAAGGCGGGAGATTACGCCAGACGTTATATCGGCGTGCGCCATCAGGATGCGAAAACCGCATACGTGGAAGAAGAATTCTCCGGCACGTCCGGGGCCAAGAATACTCCGGCAGGGAGGTAGGAATGAATCCTTTATCAGTCAAAAATATGACGCCGCACGTCCGCTCGATGCTGACGACGTCGCAGATTATGTTTTTTGTCATTCTGGCGCTGCTGCCGTCGGCGGGCGCGGGCATTTACTATTACGGGCTGCGCACCGTTCTGGTGATGGGCGTCGCGGTGATCTCCGCCGTGGGGGCGGAGCTGTTGTTCGAGCTGATTACGCGAAAGCCGGTCACGATTCTTGACTATTCGGCGGCGCTCACCGGTTTTCTGGTCGGACTGATTCTTCCGCCGGGGGTGCCGTGGTATTTTCCCATGATCGCCTCCTTTGTCGCAATTATACCGGCCAAGATGCTCTTCGGAGGGATCGGACGCAATCTCTTTAATCCTGCTCTGACGGGGAAGCTGGCGCTGCTTGTTCTGTTCCGGGAGCAGATGCAGGATTATTCCCGCGGTTCCTACAGCGCGCTGACGCCGCTGACACAGCTCGTAAACGGAAACACGATCGACGTCAGGGCGATGGTGTTCGGAGACTGTGCGGGCTGCATCGGAACGGGATCGGTGATCGCGATTCTGGCCGGAGCCGTCTTTTTGCTGCTGCTGGGTGTGATTGACCTGCTCATCCCGGCGGCGTATCTGGGGACGTTTCTGATTCTGATGAGCCTCTTTGGCGGACACGGCGTGGATCCGGCCTTTCTGATCGCGCAGACCATGGGCGGCTGTATGCTGTTCACTCTCTTTTTCATGGCGACGGATTACAGCACGAGTCCGGTGACGATCCGGGGCAGGATTTTCTACGGGATTCTGCTGGGAATTCTGACGGCTTTGTTCCGGATGGGCGGTATCGTGGAGAACGCCTGCGTCTTTGCCGTTCTGATCGGCAATCTGGCGACGCCGCTGATCGACCGCTATGCGATGCCGCGTCCCTTCGGCACGAAGAAGAGACGGCGTGTGATCCGGATTTCAGAGGACAAATAGAGGGGCCGGGAATAGTAATAGTGAGAGACATATGTTTGTAACAGTTCAGCCTTCAGGGTAAGGAAGACGGGATGAGAGGATAAGCGAAAG
>JAUNGV010000110.1 GCA_030524225.1 Eubacteriales bacterium | reverse complement strand
TGTCTGAACGGGAGGGACTGTCTGTGCGGAGGAATCTGCCGGAGGTGACGATCACTTATTTTCAGCCGGATGAGAGGAAGACGGGCGGGGCATATGTGTCCGTCTCCGGCGTGCTGAAAAAGATCGACGACTATGAGCGCAGTCTGGTGATGGCGGACGGAACGAGGATTCCGATGGACAGGATTCTGGAAATGGACGGTGAAAATCTGTAAAACGGATATTTTTTTCCGGACAATGGCGGAAAACCGCGATTTTCCGCCAGAATTGATTTGACCGGAGCGGACGAACCCGATACAATAAAGAAACTGTGTAACCGTTCCGTACAGTTCGAAGCGCCTGCTGCCGAGGATGCCGGCGGTTTTGTTCCGGAAACCCCGGGAGAACGGGATACATACCATATTACATTGAAGAGGGGACGGACAGTATGGAGTTATTCAACACAATATTGACAACAACCAACGATTTCCTGACAGGGTATGTGCTGCTGATCGCGTTGGTAGGCGGCGGTATCTGGTTTACGGTGCAGACAGGCTTCGTGCAGATCAGAGAGTTCAGAAACGGATTCAGGCGCGTATTCGGCGGTATGTTCCGCAAGAAGGAGTCGGGCGGGGCGAAGAAGGACGGAATCAGCTCCTTTCAGGCGCTGACGACGGCTGTGGCCGCACAGGTGGGAACCGGAAATCTGGCGGGAGCCGCAACGGCGATTGCGACCGGCGGACCGGGTGCGATCTTCTGGATGTGGATCTCCGCGTTTCTCGGCATGGCTACGATTTTCTGTGAGGCGACGCTGGCGCAGGTTTACCGGACGACAGGGCCGGACGGCAAGGTGACCGGCGGACCGGTTTACTACATCAGAGCGGTATTTAAAGGAAAAGGCGGCAGAGTGCTCGCGGCATTCTTTGCGGTTATGATTACGCTTGCTCTCGGATTCTTCGGCAATGCAGTGCAGGCCAATTCGATTACGGATGCGTTCCATACGGCGTTTTTCTCTTCGTTTAACGAAGGATTTCAGTTCATGGGAGAGCTTGTGACGTGGGATGATCTGATTATCGGCATTCTGCTGGCGATCACGGCGTGGCTGATTTTTGGCGGCGGGATCACCCGCATTGCGGCGGTCACGGAGAAGCTCGTTCCGATTATGGCGTGTTTTTATCTGGTGGGCGGCCTGATTATTGTCCTGCTCAATATCCAGAATGTTCCCTATATGTTCGTCACGATTGTGGAAGGCGCATTCAATCCGCAGGCGGTCTGCGGCGGCGTGTTCGGCGTGGCAATGAAGGAAGCGGTGAAAAAGGGCGTGGCGCGCGGCCTGTTTTCCAATGAGGCCGGCATGGGATCGACGCCCAATGCCCACGCACAGGCGAGCGTGGCGCACCCTGTACAGCAGGGACAGGTGGCGATCGTCTCCGTCTTTATTGACACCTTCCTGGTACTGAACATGACGGCGTTTGTGATCATTGGCACGAAAATTCTGGAGCCCGGTTCGGCGGCCTACAACAGCGACGGGGCGATCAAGATGGGGATTTCCCTGACGCAGACGGCGTTTAATTCGGTGTACGGACAGGCCGGTTCGATCTTTATCGCAATCTGTATGCTGTTCTTCGCGTTCTCAACGATTCTGGGATGGTATTTCTTCGGAGAGACGAACATCAAGTATCTCTTCGGCCCCAAGGCGGTGAAGCCGTACATCATCGTGGTATGCCTCTTTATCGTGCTGGGCTCGATGATGAAGGTCGAGACGATCTGGAATATGTCCGACTGCTTCAACTCTCTGATGGTTGTGCCGAATATCATCGGTGTCTTCGCCCTGACGGGAGTTGTGAAGAAGACCTACAAGGACTACCGTGACAACTTCCTTCCGAATCACCCGGAGGAGAGGTAAACAGGTGTAAGGAATAAAGAATTCAGTTCCCGCTGTGCCGAGGGCAGATGCTCCGGTGCGGCGGGATTTTCTATGATAAGAAAGTTGGGGGAACGCTGATTGAGCGTTTCCCGCGACGGATTTGCACTTCGCAAACAGCATTTTCCTTTGAACATCCATGTACATCAAACTCTCCTGCATCGTCTGGAAGGAAGATGCTGGAAGGAAGCTGTTTGAGCGCGAGCCTTAACTTCGCCTTAAATTTCCCATACGCTATCTTAATTTTGCCTCCTGTTCCTAGTATTCCCGTATGGCGGCGGCTATAATCGGACTGTTGCGAAAGGCAGCGCGGTCTGCAGTTTGCACGGGTGGGAGATATGGGCTGGGAGGCTCCATGCAGAATGAAGAGAATCAGGTAGGACAGCAGACGGGAAATCAGACAGAAAGCAGCGGCGCAGGGCAGGGGGCGGCACGGGATGCAGAGGACGGCGCGCAGAGCACAGCCATGGGCAGGCATAAGGGAGCGGGCATATGGAACACAGACGGCTTTGCCGGGAGAATAAGAAGAGGCGCACTGCTCGCGGTGGTGAATCTGCTCCTGCTGTTGGTCGCGTGTCAGCAGTATCAGGAAGATACGTACGAGCGTGTCGTCAGTCTGTCGGATATGGACATTATTCCGGAGGCGGAGGAGATCGCGGCGGCCGCCGAGGAGGATGGTCAGGTCACGATGTTCGAGATGGGGAGTGATACGTACCGCGGGCAGGTGCTGGAGGGACCGTATTATCGCCTCAAAGCGGGAACGTATACTGTGACGGTGGAGAGCAGAGCGCAGCAGGAGGGCAGCGTGCTGCAGGCTGCCAGCGCGGGATGGCTGAACGAGGATAATTCGACAGGGAAGGTATTCGCGGAGATTCCCCTTTCGGTCACAGAGGAGACGGGGCAGACCACGGGCACGTTCACGCTGGAAAGGGATGTGGATGATCTGGAACTTCGCCTTGTGTATGGAGGAAGCGTCGTCTCTCTCTCCGGCATAACTCTGTCCTCGGAGCAGAGTTATACGGACGCCTTTCTGGTGCTGGGACTGATCTGGGGGATGGAGCTGGTGCTGCTCTTTCTGCTTTTGCGCGAAAAGAAGGGGCGCACCGTAACCGGCGCCGGAAAGAGGAACGGAGGCAGAGGGGCTGTCGCTCTGACGAAATGGCGGGACAGGGGCTGTAGCCCGGCGGCGCTCTGGATCTTTTTGGTGGGGCTCGCTTTGGTGGCGACACTGCCTCTGTACAATGATTTCGGCAATTTCACGCACGATATCCGCTTCCATCTGGACCGGATCGAAGGGATGGCGGACTGGCTCTCCCATCTGTCCGCGGCGCAGCCGCTGCAGCGGATCAACGAGGTGGATTACGCGGGAGCGGGATACCCGTCTCCGGTTTACTATCCGGAGCTGTTTCTGCTCGTGCCCGCGCTGTGCCGGGTGCTCGGGGGCTCTCTTCTTACTTCTTATAAAATATTCGTTTATCTGGTGAACCTGATGACAGCGGGCCTCTCCTATTACGCGTTTGCAAAGCT
Source organism: Eubacteriales bacterium (assembly GCA_030524225.1). Lineage (GTDB taxonomy): Bacteria > Bacillota > Clostridia > Lachnospirales > Lachnospiraceae > CAG-791. Next base: position 750 of record JAUNGV010000110.1, on the reverse strand, counting down.
TTCGGGACGAAGACTGGTGGGAGCGGCGGGGAGCGCGCTGTACACCTTCTCCCTGTACCGGCTGGCTGACGTGTATACGAGAGGAGCAGTCGGGGAATATCTGGCAATGGCGTTTATGCCGCTGTTGTTCTGGTCGCTCTATGAGGTGGTTTTCCGTGACCGGCGGCGCTGGGGAATGCTGGCACTGGCCATGACGGGTATTTTGCAGAGTCATATTCTGAGCACGGTGCTGAGCGCCTATCTGGGGGCGCTGTTCGTGCTGTGCGGTCTGCGGAGCATGATTCGGGACCGGGGGCGTTTTCTTGCACTCGGTAAGGCGGCTGCGGTGACTGTTCTGGTTAATCTGTGGTTTCTGGTTCCGCTGTTTCAGTATTCCCTGCTCCCGATTCAGGCCTCCTCCGGGCAGGACGGGGCGTCCCTGCGCGGCAATGCTGTCTATTTATCGCAGATTTTTGCACTGTTTACCCGGAGTGAGGGGAATAATCTGGGACTGGGAACGACGCAGGAGGAGATGACGCTTTCGGTCGGTGCTGTGCTGGCGGCGGGAGCGGTCGCCGCGCTCTATTACCGTCTAAGGGACGGCAGACACAGGGCGCAGCCCCCGGCACAGGGCCTCTTTCTGGCGGGAGCGGCGCTCTCGCTCTGGGCCTCCACGATCTATTTCCCGTGGGACTGGGCGGCGCAGCTCCCCTATTTGGGACGTATCCAGTATGTGTGGCGTTTCCTCGCGCCGGCGAGTGCCTTTCTCTG
>JAUNGV010000025.1 GCA_030524225.1 Eubacteriales bacterium | reverse complement strand
ATCACAGTTCTTTCAGATCGTCAAGCACTTTTTTAAAAAACTTTTTTGTTTTTTTTGAAACGATTCGCTTCCATGCTCCAGCCCGTCTGTGCTCCCGCACATTCCGGAACCTGATCCGTAAAAGAACCACCGTCCTCGTTCCCGGCGGTGGATCTTTATAATACCATCGTATTTTTAGAATTGCAAGCCCTATTTTTCATATTTTGTGTCTGACTTTTTGACCCATTGTTACTATTCACAGTTGTAGTGAAAATGAGATCCGACTCGTCATGCTTGCAGGTAAGAACCGGATCTCATTTTCACTACATTCCTGCGAAGCAGGAACTTCGCCCGCATAAGCATTCTGAGCTTCGCAAGGAGCGGAGAGCTTCGTAGAAGCGGGAATGCGCATGCAGGCGGAGGACTGTGAATAGGAAGCAGATAAACAGAAAATCAGGCCGACTCGTCCTGCTTGCAGGTAAGAGCCGGATCTCATTTTCACTACATTCCTGCGAAGCAGGAACTCCGCCCGCATAAGCATTCTGCGCTCCGCAAGGAGCGGAGAGCTTCGTAGAAGCGGGAATGCGCATGCAGGCGGAGGACTGTGAATAGGAAGCAGATAAACAGAAAATCAGGCCGACTCGTCCTGCTTGCAGGTAAGAGCCGGATCTCATTTTCACTACATTCCTGCGAAGCAGGAACTCCGCCCGCATAAGCATTCTGCGCTCCGCAAGGAGCGGAGAGCTTCGTAGAAGCGGGAATGCGCATGCAGGCGGAGGACTGTGAATTGGATGCAGCTGAACAGAAAATCAGGCAAGCAGATAATGTACCAGCAGATACTCTCCGATATAAAGGAGGACAAATCCCTCCGCCAGCCCCACAAACAAGCCCAGCCCTTTGTCGAGCCAGCGGATCACCGGGAGTCTTACGATAATACCGATCGAACTGAACAGCAGATGGAAGATTTTATACAGAAAGACCACCGCCGCCAGCAGTACAAGGCCAATAAAGAAGCTGGAAAGCTGCTGCTCGAGCAGCCCTGACACCGTTCCCGCAATCAGAGTAATACACAGAGCAGCGGCCGTCAGAGAGAAGAGCGCGTCCATCTCATGCACAAGCCCCTTGTGGAAGCCGTGCGTCATACAGGACATCAGCACAATCACTGCTACTATTAAGATAATAACACTGTAAATATTCACGCCTCTCCTCTCTTTACTACCTCACGACAGCTTTTTATTGAAGCGTCATCGTCTCTATGTTTCCGTCTGTAATAACCGTCAGTACATTCGATCGCGCGGAGGGAATCAGGAGGCTCACCGTGCGCCCGAATTCTCCCGCAAACTTCTGAGTGCCGGACGTCGAATAGATCTGGCATTCCTGCGCGTTATAAATCAGGATGCGATCGCCCTCGATCTGCAGATTCGTATAGTCCAGATCAAACCCAAAACTGCTCGCCTTGCTGCCGGCGGTATTGTACAAATCCAATCGGTATTTGTACTCTCCCGTCGTATCAGGGAACACAAGCGCGACATAACTGCCGTCGTAATAGACCCCTTCCAGCTGGTCGGCGAACATATTGTTCGTTCCGTTCTGCGGAATTTCTCTGCCGTTAAAAAAGGCAATGCGCGAATCTGAAACAGCAAACGCCGTTTCATTGTCAATAAACTGCACGTACGGAACAACCTCGTTGGCATAGTCAAAGCCGCTGACACAGTTATCACTGTAATTCTGCCCCACCGCGCCGAAATTATAAAAAGCGACGCTCGTTTTCACAGACGCGCTGTCCACCTGCAGATGGGAAACGCAGAGCAGTTCTCCGCTCGGAGAAACGCTGATACTGAGCGGATATCCCATCTGCCCCATCGTCATCTTCGCTTCTTCGATGAGATTACCGTTCACGTCGAACATATTGACCCATGTGGCGTCTGTATCCGTCAGAACCGCCGCCACCGTCCCGTTTTCCGCCACAGCCAGTGAATAGACCGGAAGATCCGTCTGTATCGTGCCCAGCTGCCCTGCCGTGTCCATCACATAAACACTGCTTCCGCCGTAATCTCCGATGGCTGCCACCCCGCCGCAGAGAGCGACGATCGGCTGCTGCATTTCATAGGTGATATTCCAGAGCACGTTGCCCCGCGTATCAATACAGCTGGCCCCGTCCTTGCTGTACGCCAGAATTCTCCCGTTCAGTTCCAGATAGGAAGTGCTCTCCAGCGCAGTAATATCCGAGACTCTGACGAAAGACGCCTCTGTAAACGTCCGGTTATTCAGCTGGACCACAATCAGGGCGATGATCGCCGCCGTGCTTCCCAGCAGCAGAACTGCCCGCAAAAAAACGGCAAGCCGGTGGCTCCGGATCTGTTTGACATAATTCGCCCGCTGGGCGCGCTCCCCCGAAGTCTCCGGCCTCTGGCCTTCCTGTTGTCTCTGATTGTCCCCGGACATATCAGACCGGGGCGCTGACGTCCCCGGCCTCCTGAAATTAATAACCGCCATTCTCACCTCTTCCAGACGCTCCCGGACAGGACATGCTCTGCCTACCCTCTTCTGATACACGAGGCAGCAGCTGCCGCCCGCCTGTCTCCGGCTGTGCGGCAGTCACCTGCTCCAGCCTCCATGCACCGGAATGCGTCTGTCTCACCTTCTCACGCCTTTTTTACAGAAAACCGATACTCCGTCGCCGATTCATACGCATGCTCCGGCCCGAAGAACGGCTGCGGGAAGGTCGGTTCGTTCGCGCTGTCCGGATAGAACTGCGTCTCCAGCGCAAATCCGCTGCGCGGCCCGTAAAACGCTCCGTCCTTGCCGCCGCTGACATCCAGCGAATTCCCCGCATAGAACTGAACGCCCGGAAGCGTGGTAAACACTTCCATCACCCTGCCGCTCCGGGAATCATACGCCGCAGCCACCGGGCGCATCGTCCCGTCTCCGGTGTAGCCATCCACGCAGAAATTATGATCGTAGCCCCCGACGAGAGCAAGCTGCTCACAGTCCGCATCGATCTCTTTTCCAATTGTCTTGCTCTGTGTAAAATCAAACGGCGATCCCTCCACGGACCGGATTTCCCCGGTCGGAATCGCTCCTTTTACCACCGGCGTATAGTGGGAACAGAACAGCTTCAGTTCCTGCTCCAGCACGGAACCCGCTCCATGCCCCGCCAGATTGAAATAAGAATGGTTCGTCAGATTGATCAGGGTTTCCTGATCAGACTGCGCGTGATAGGAGAGCAGCAGCCCGCCCTGTTCTGTCAGAGAATAGGTCACAGAAAACGAACGGTTCCCCGGCAGGCCGCACTCTCCGTCCGGAACCGTCACATTAAACGTCACGCCGTACTCCTGCGTCTGCGCTTCCCACAGTTTCTTGTGGAGTCCCAGCTCCTGGTCGGTATGCAGATTGTTGACACCGTCGTTGACCGGAAGGCTGTACTTCTGGCCGTTCAGTGAGAAAGACGCATTCGCAATCCGGTTCGCATTCGGTCCTACCGTCGCGCCGAAAAAGCAGGAATTGTCAAAATACCCCTCTGCCGCATCATAGCCCAGCACAACATCCGAGCTCACTCCGTCCCGGTCCGGAACCAGAAGCGAAACAAGAATCGCGCCAAAATCCGTCACCTTCGCCGTGATCCCGTCTCTCACAATCGTATAGAGAGAAATCTCTCTGCCATCTGCTGTCAGTCCGTAATGTTCCTTTGCCACACTCATCCTGATCCCTTTCTGCCGCACCCCGTCTGCGGCTCTGCGGGCAGCGCTCTGCCCGGAAAGAATTATGCGCGTCACGCATCTCAGTCAGCCAGCACCGCTCCGGTATTCCGGCTGCCGCTCCTACACCTCGGTGCGCCCCTCGAGCGCCCGCAGCAATGTCACCTCGTCAATATACTCCAGATCGCCGCCAACCGGTACGCCGCTCGCGATCCGTGTTACCTTAATTCCCATCGGCTTAATCAGCTTGCTGATATACATCGCCGTCGTCTCCCCTTCGAGGCTCGAGTTCGTCGCGATGATAACCTCCTGTACCCCGTCGGTCAGACGGCTCATCAGTTCTTTGAGCCGGATATCATTCGGTCCGATTCCCAGCATCGGAGAGATTGCCCCGTGCAGGACGTGATACAGGCCTTCATATTTTCCGGTTTTCTCATAGGCCGCCAGATCCCGGGAGTTCTCCACCACCATAATCGTGCTGTGATCCCGCTTGACATTGGCGCAGATCGGACAGATCTGCGCATCCGTCAGATTCTGACAGACCTGACAGTAATGCACATTCTCCTTGGCCGCCACAATGGTATCCGAAAGACGCTTCACCCGCGCCGGAGACATTCCGATGATATAAAAAGCGAGACGCTGTGCGGACTTTCCTCCGATTCCCGGAAGCGCCGCCAGTTCCTCAATTAATTTGTTGATGTGTCCGCTGTAAAGTTCCAACGACCTGCCCCCTAGAAGCCCAGTCCGCCGGTCATGCCGCCGAGCAGCTGTTCACTCGCCTCATCCACCTGCTTCATCGCCTCATTGACCGCCGCCACAATCATATCCTGCAGCATCTCGACGTCCTCCGGATCGACAGCCTCCGGCGCAATCCTGATTCCCTTGACTGTTTTGGCTCCGTCCACCGTCACCTCAACAGCTCCGCCTCCCGCCTTGGCGGAAAACTCTTTTTCCTCGAGAGCTTTCTTGCTCTCCTCCATCTGGCGCTGCATTCTCTGCGCCTGTTTCATCAATGTGCTCATGCTGCCCGGCATACCGCCCGGGAATCCTCCTCGTTTTGCCATTTCCGTATATCCTCCTTGTCACCCGATTCCTGATCCTGTCCGGCGGGCCTGAATGTGCGCTGCCTGCCTGTACCGGTCACGCTTTTGTCTGCGCCGGCTGCCGGCTGTACCCGCTGCTTCCGTCACGTTCCGGCAGTCTTCCGCCTCTACAGCTCCTCCCGCGGAGGAATGTCCTGCACCTCGACGTTCATCCTGACCACCTCTCGTAAATCTACATAATTGTCCGAGAATTTTTCGCCCTTGTCAAGGGATTTGTACTCGATCTCCACGCTCTTTCCGGTTCTCTCCGCCAGATAGGCCTGGAGCCACGTCCGGTTCTGTTCTCTGGCGATAAACTGCTCCGCCGAGATAAAATTATCAAAGACAATCACAAGCTGCCCCCGCTCCCCGACGCTCAGCTGCGCCCGCTGGAGGCTTACCTTTTCCAGTCCCGGAGGCATTCCCGAGATAAGGGCGCTCCAGCGGCCCGCGATATTTCTGACATCCTCCGGCACCGCCGAAGGAAGAGCCGGTCTCTGTCTCCCTGCCCGGGATGCGGGAGCAGCCCCGCCATCCGCCGGACTCGCCGCAGCCCCCGGAGCGTCGCTCCCCGGCGTCCTGCCGCCCGCTCTTCCCGGCTCTTCCCCTGCGAAGTCCTCCATGCCGCCCACTCCCCCGGCTGCGCCGCCGAAGGCCGCATTATTCGGCGCGCCGTTCATGCTTCCCTCCGCGCCCAGAAAAACGCCGCCCTGTCTTAACTCCGCCAGAATCTTCTCATCCGAAAGGAGCTGACGCTCCAGTGCCCGGATTCTCTCCGCCAGAGAATCACGGTCACTCTCCATGGCAGGCTCACAGAGACGAATCAGCGCCATTTCGGTCAGAATCCTGCGGTTGGAGGAGTACCGGATCTGCTCCGTCAGCGCCGACATTACCCTGAGATAGCGCATGATCGCGGAGAGCTCGCTCGCCCTCGCATTTTCCAACATGCGCTCAAGATGCTCAGCCGAGACATCCAGGGAATCCTTCGTCTCCTCCGAGGCCTTGAGCAGCATCAGATTGCGCAGATACCAGATAAAATCCGTCACAAACTGCACCAGCTCCCGCCCCTGCAGAAGAATGGAATCCAGAATCTCCAGCGCTTCCCTGACCCTGCTCTGATTGACCGCCTCAAACAGATCGGCAAATATTCCCGCATCGACCGCACCGAGAATTTCCAGCGTCTTGTCGTAGGTGAGGGTGTCATTTCCATAGTTAAACGCGTTGCACTGATCGAGGAGGCTGAGGCCGTCCCGCATGGATCCGTCGGCCGCCACCGCAATATAGTGCAGCGCCCTCTCCTCGATCGTCAGATCCTCCCGCTGCGCCACCTCCCGGAGCCTTCCCATGATCGTCTCCGCCGAAAGCCGTCCGAAATCATAGCGCTGACAGCGGGAGAGAATCGTGATCGGCAGCTTATTCGGCTCCGTCGTCGCCAGAATAAAGATCGCATAGGAAGGCGGCTCCTCCAGCGTTTTGAGCAGGGCATTAAAGGCCGGTGTCGAAAGCATATGCACCTCGTCGATGATATACACCCGGTATCTGCCCTGCGTCGGCGAGTAGGAGACCTCATCGATGATGTTCCGAATATCATCAACGCCGTTGTTCGAGGCCGCATCCATCTCCACGACGTTCAGACTCGCGTCCCGCGCAATCGCCTGGCAGGAGGGGCATTCTCCGCAGGGGCTCCCGTCCGCCGGATGCTCGCAGTTGACGGCGCGCGCATAGATCTTTGCGATTGTCGTCTTGCCGGTGCCCCGTGTCCCGCAGAACAGATAGCTGTGTCCGATCCGCCCGGAGATGATCTGGTTCTTCAGCGTTCTGACAATCGTGTCCCGTCCCCAGACATCCTCAAAGGTGCGAGGTCTGTATTTGCGGTATAAAGCGAGATAATGCGTCTGTTGTTCCTGCGCCATGTCTGCGTTTCTCCTGTTCTCTGTCTGCCGCCTCTGCCTGCGGCGTTCCCTCTTTCCATTTCACCGAAAATTTCACCGGAAACCTTCATCAGAAACTTTCATCAGAACCTGTCACCGGAAACCGACGAACCCTTCCCTGTGTTCCCTGCACATTCCCGGACCGTTCCCTGCGTATTCCCGCGTCATAAAAACAGACAAGCCATGCCAAAAGGAAAGCAGCGCGCCGGGGACACTCCCCCGGACGCGCCGGATCCGATTCGCATGACTTGTCCAGACATGCAGGTTTCCCACAACGCAAGCCCTGCACATGCATTTCAGGCTGCTCACGGTGCAGATTCCGCCTGAGCTGATACCTGCCGCCGGAATCTGTGTTCTGCGCTCAGTCGCCGAAGCAGATTCCCAGCAGCTTTGCTTCTTTAATGATGTCCGCGTCCGGCGAGACGGTCTTTAATTTGCCCGCCACCTTTTCCAGCGGCATCTTGACCATTTCCCGATTCTTATAAGCGACCATATAGCCGAACTCGCCTTTTAAGATCAGCTTGCCCGCCTCAGCACCCAGACGGCTCGCAAACACGCGGTCGTACGGGCAGGGACTTCCGCCGCGCTGCATGTGTCCCGGAACCGTGACACGCACCTCGCGCCCTGTTTTCTCCTGAATCGCAGCCGCCACCTCGTAGGAAACGGACGGGAATTTGTAATTGGCGAGTTTCTTCGCATACTCTTTCTTGGAGAGCTTTGCGTCCTCTTTGGAGATCGCTCCCTCCGCCACTGCAAGAATCGTAAAGCGGCTTCCCGTGCGGTCTCTCTCCTCAATCTTATCGATGACCTTGTTGATGTCGTACGGAATCTCCGGAATCAGGATAATATCCGCGCCGCCTGCCATGCCGGCATTCAGCGGGAGCCATCCCACCTTATGTCCCATGATCTCCACGATAAACACGCGCCCGTGCGAGTTGGCCGTCGTGTGAATGCAGTCGATGGCGTCCGTCGCGATATCCACCGCGCTCTGGAATCCAAACGTCATGTCGGTTCCCCAGAGGTCATTGTCGATCGTCTTGGGCAGCGTCACAACATTCAGCCCTTCGCTCTTTAAGAGATTGGCCGTCTTGTGAGAGCCGTTGCCGCCGAGCATCACAAGGCAGTCCAGCTGCAGCTTGTGGTACGTCTGCTTCATCGCCTCCACCTTGTCGAGGCCGTTCTTGTCCGGCTCGTGAATCGTCTTAAACGGAACGCGGCTTGTTCCGAGAATCGTACCGCCTCTCGTCAGAATACCGGAGAAATCAGATCCCTGCAGCATCCTGAACTTGCCGTAAATCAGCCCTTTGTAGCCGTCTTCGAATCCATAAAATTCCACCGGCTCCTTGCTGTTGTTGATCACAGTCTTCACAACGCCCCGCATTGCCGCATTCAGCGCCTGACAGTCGCCTCCGCTGGTAAGCATACCGATTCTCATCATCCTGCCTGTCCTCCTTAATGATTGATATGGGACTATTATATAACATCCGCCTGAAAAATGACAGCCTCCGCACGGCGGCAGTGCCCCTGTCCGTCTCCTGCCGCCATGATTGATTCCCTTCCTACAATCTCCAGTAATCGAAATCCGGAGCCTGATAGTCGTCCTTATTGAAGATTCCCTTCAGATCGACGAAGACCTTCGTCCTGTGCGCCGGATTAAAGAATCCCGCGATGTCCGCCGGCGTAAAGTTCTCAAATTCCCTGTGGCTGACCGCGATGATCACCGCGTCCATGTCCCTGACGTCCTCCATACCGGAGAATTCTATGCCATAAAGGCGCTTCGCCTCGTCAGCATCCGCCTCGGGATCCACCACAACCGGAACAATTCCGTACTCCCCGAGTTCCCGGTAGATGTCGATGACCTTCGTATTTCTCGTATCCGGGCAGTTCTCCTTGAAGGTAAAGCCGAGAATCGCCACTCTGGCGTGCTTGACCGGCAGATCGTTCGCAATCAGCTCCTTCACCAGGCACTCCGCGACGTACTTGCCCATATCGTCGTTGATCCGTCTCCCGGAGAGAATGATCTGCGAGTGGTATCCCAGCTCCTCCGCCTTGTACGTCAGGTAATACGGATCGACGCCGATGCAGTGGCCGCCGACCAGTCCCGGCGCAAAGTGCAGGAAGTTCCACTTCGTCCCGGCCGCCTCGAGAACCGACTTCGTGTCGATCCCCATTTTATGGAAAATAATGGAGAGCTCGTTCATGAACGCGATATTGATGTCGCGCTGGCTGTTCTCAATGACCTTGGCCGCCTCCGCCACCTTGATGGACTCCGCGCGGTGCACGCCCGCCGCCACAACCAGCTCGTACACCTTCGCCACCGTATCCAGCGTCTCCGCATCCATACCGGATACTATCTTGACGATCGTCTCCAGGCGGTGTACCTTATCGCCCGGGTTGATCCGCTCCGGCGAATAACCGATCTTGAAATCCACGCCGCATTTCAGTCCCGACTCCTTCTCCAGAATCGGCACGCAGATATCCTCCGTGACGCCCGGATACACCGTGGACTCAAATACTACGACGCTCCCCTTCGTCAGATTCTGTCCCAGAATCCGGCTGGCTCCCTCCACCGGCGTCAGATCCGGCGTATGGTCGTCATTGACCGGCGTCGGAACCGCCACAATATGGAACTTCGCCTCCCTGAGTTTCGCAGGATCCGCGGTAAATTCCACCGCCGTCTCCCGGATCGCGTCGTCTCCGACCTCTCTCGTCGGATCCACGCCGTTTCTGTACTGCTCGATTTTGGCTGCGTTCAGATCAAATCCCACAACCTTGATCTTTTTCGCAAAGGCCACGGCAATCGGCATTCCCACATAACCAAGCCCCACCAACGCCAGTTTCTCTTCTCCGCTCAACAGCTTTTCATACAAGTCCATAACCGTCTCCTTCATTCCCTGTGTCCTGCTGCTTACTTTACTTCCCGCCGAAGCGCCGACGGCGCTTCGATAAAATATACAACTTTGTGCCCTGCTGCAAATTTCAGTATACCCCGAAGCGCCGACGGCGCTTCGATACAACTTTGTGCCCTTACAAAGTTGTATTGTACCATAAAAATCATCATTCCGGAGCGATCCTCGCAATTTCTTCCCTGTATGCCGCGACCACTCCGCTCCGGTCAAACTGCGCCGCCATCTTCTCGTGGGCGGCCCGCCCCATCGCGGCCCGCTCCGATGCGGAGAGGGAGAGGAATTTCCGCAGCGCCTGCGTCAGGGCTTCAGCGCTGCGCGGCGCGCACCCGAAGCCCGTCTTTCCCTCTTCAAAGATTTCCCGGCATCCCGGAATATCGGAGGCTATCACCGGTCTTCCGGAGGCCGACGCCTCCATCAGCACATTGGACATGCCCTCGTGATACGTCGGCAGAACCACTGCGGAACACCGCTCGTAATAGGACTGCACCTCCGGATCGAAGCCGAGCTGGCGGATCTTCCCCTGCTTCTGAGCCGCATCCAGCGCCTCCTGCCAGTCCTCATCGCAGTAGCCCAGCAGCTCAAAGCACACCTTGTCGGAGGCCAGCTCCCCGGCCGCCTGCAGGAACTCCCCGATTCCCTTCTCCCGCATCATCCGTCCGACATACAGAAATCGTGTCTCCTCCCCGGCCGGATACTCGGAGAAGGGGTGCTTCTCCAGATTCACGCCCGAACCGGACACCAGTCTGTCCCGCCCCCGCAGAATCCGCCCCTCTTTGAAAATACGCCGGTTCTCCTCGTTCTGAAAAAAGACGCAGGAGGCACGGCGCAGTCCCGCGCGGTACAGTCCGCGGATCACAGCCAGCATCGCCCCTTTCTTCTGGAACGCGCTGCCCAGTCCCGTCACCGTCGCCAGATACGGCACCCCCGCCGCCGCGCAGGCCATTCCGCCGTACACATTCGGCTTGATCGTATAGGTCAGCACGAGATCCGGTCTGTACTGTTTCAGCAGCGCGCGGTACGCCCGCAAGAGCCCCAGATCCTGCGCCGGATTCATGCCGCGCCGGTTGATCGGCGTGTGCACGATTTCACAGCCCTGCGCCGCCAGCAGTCCCGTTTTGACCTCGTCCGGCAGACTGACGATCACCCGGTATTTCGCAAGCAGTTCCTGCACGAGCTCGTTTCTGAAATCATAGAGCCCCGCAGAGGAGTTTCCCAAAATCAGGATCGTTTTCATACGCTGTACGCCTCATTCACCCCGTCCGCTATCCTGCGCACGGAAAGTTCATTGTATTTCATCATGCAGACGCCGTCCTCATACGCGCCGATCTCCGGCTCACACGCTTCTCCGGACAGATTGCGCACATACATCGACGGTGTATCCACGCCGCAGCAATAGGCGTGGGGATAGCCTCCTCCGTAACGCGGATTGACCTCGGAGAAGTAATACGTCCCCCCGACGTCAAAAATATCGATGTCGATCTGCCCGCGAAAGCCCGCCCGCTCCACAAAGCGGCGGATCGTCTCAAAGAGAGCCGGATCATGTACCGAGACCGATTTATCCGTCTCTCCCGCCCGCATACGCAGCTTCTTTTTCAGAAAGATCGCCGTGCACTGTCCGCTGACCATATCGACGTAGACGTCGGCTCCATACTCCTGCCCATCCATGAATTCCTGAATCATCAGATTCTCATGGCGCTCAAACAGAACAGACAGCTCCTTCCGGTCATACACTTGGCTGATGTTCAGGCTCGCGCTCCCGTCCTCCGGTTTCGCAAAGACCGGATAGGAGATCTCTCCCCGTTCCAGCGCCGCGTCGAACTCTTCCAGCGAGAGGTAACACTTCGCCGTCGGCAGCCCGCATTCCGCAAAGAGCCCCGCCATCCGGTATTTGTGAAAGCAGGTCTCCACGAGATTGTAAGGAGAGATCATCGGCGTGCAGCCCAGCGCCTCGAAGCGCTCTCTTTCTCTGGCCAGCAGCGAGAGTTCCGGATCGATCAGGGAGAAGCATCCCGCCGCCTCCCACTTGCGCACGAGGGAGAGAATCACATCGAGATACCCCGGCTCCGTCATGCGCGGGACGATCTCATACGCATCCGCCTCATAAATGGCCGGCGCATACGGCGAGCAGTCCGTCGCAATCACCCGGCCGCGTCCTGCCAGCGCCTGCCTGTAGTACTGCACTACTTTGTTGCGCGTCCCCGCGCTGAGAATCAGAATGTTCATCCCTGCTCCTCCATCCGCTTTCTGCGGATCTCAGCGAAATTCCCCTCCGCCGCATTCGTATCATCCGCCACCGTCTCCGAATGGCCAAACACGGTCTGCACCGTCTTGACGATCACCCGGCAGTCCATCGCAAAGGAAAGCCCCTTCACATATTCCACATCATAGGCCAGCCGCCTGTCCCAGTTCACGAGATTCCTGCCGCTCGCCTGTGCCAGCCCCGTCAGTCCCGGCCGAACCGTGTGACGCAGCCTCTCCTCCTGCGTGTAATACGGCAGGTACTCCGGCAGGAGCGGCCGCGGCCCGATGAAGCTCATCTCACCCTTTAAGATATTCACCAGCTCCGGCAGCTCGTCGAGGCTCGTTCTGCGCAGAAGTCTGCCGAACTTCGTCAGCCTCTCCCGGTCGGGCAGGAGCTTTCCGTTTTCATCTCTGGCGTCCGTCATGGTTCTGAACTTGTGCAGCCGGAAAATTTTCTCCTGGTATCCCGGCCTCTCCTGTCCGAAAAAAACGGGGGAGCCCAGCTTTATACGCACAAGAAGAATCAGAATCAGATAGACAGGGCTCAGAATCACCAGCCCCAGCAGCGCCAGAATAAAGTCGAGGGCGCGCTTGATATAGTTTCTGTACATAAAATATGCCTCCGCCGTCCTTTGCTCCGCCTGCGCCGTTCTAGCAGAACAATCCTCTCACTATGCCGATGATCTCTTCCATCTCCTCCGGCGTGTTCTTGATATCGCTCGGAAGACACAGTCCCCGTTCAAAAATGTCCGCCGAGACGGAACCGGTCCCGTTCTCCGCGCCCTGCGGATCCGCAAAGAACGGCGCGTCCGCATAAACAGGCTGCAGGTGCATCGGCTTCCAGATCGGTCTCGACTCGATATTGGCCGCCTGCAGGGCGTCCATCACCTGATCCGGCGTCACCGGGCAGTCCCTGTCAATCACCATACCGGTCAGCCAGCAGTTCGCCTCTCCCCTGGGATTCATCGGATTCAGCGTGATCGCGTCGATATCCGCAAACGCGTTCCGGTACGTCTCGTAGATCTCCCGCTTGCGCGTGATATGCTCGCCGATGTGCAGGAGCTGTCCCCTGCCGATTCCCGCCGTGATATTACTCATCCGGTAATTATAGCCGATCCGGGAGTGCTGATACCAGCGCGCGGGATCTCTGGCCTGCGTCGAGAGGAAGCGCGCCTTCTGAATCGCCTCCCCGTCCCCGGAGACGAGCATCCCGCCGCCCGAGGTCGTGATGATCTTATTGCCGTTAAAGGAGTAGGCGCCGAATCTGCCGAAGGTTCCCGTCATTTTCGTCTGTCCCAGACGCTCCGAGGAATAGGTGCTGCCCAGCGATTCCGCCGCGTCCTCGAGAAACGGAACGCCGTACTCCTCGCAGATCTCCATAATCTCATCGATTCTGGCCGGCGTGCCGTAGAGATGCACGCACTCCACCGCTTTGGGATGCGGATACTTCTCCAGCGCGCGCCGAAGTGCCTCAGGGCTCATATTCCATGTCCCCGGCTCCGAATCGATGAATACCGGCGTCGCTTTCTCATAGGTAATCGGATTACAGCTGGCGGCAAAGGTGAGCGATGAGCACATTACATAGTCGCCCTCCTGCACGCCGAGCAGCTTCATCGCCAGATGGAGGGCCGCCGTCCCCGAGTCGAGAGCCGCCGCATGGGACGTCCCCGCATAAGCCGCCATCTCCTCCTCAAAGCCATTGACATTCGGTCCCAGAGGCGCAACCCAGTTCGTATCGAACGCCTCCTGCACGAACCTCTGCTCGTCACCGTGCATCGTGGGACTCGCCAGATAAATTTTCCTGTCAGCCATCTTCCTGTTTCCTCCCTGCCGCGGCCTGTCAGCCGCATCATTCGCATCTATTTGCGTCCATTCGCCGCATGGAAAATCCCCGCTACTGCGCGTGGATTCCGTACTTATCCGCCGCCTTCTCATTGACTTCCTTCGGATCCCGGTAGGTCGTTACAATCTCCTGCACCAGTCTCCGGATCTCCGGCGATTCTGTATTGGCCGCCTCCTTCAGCGCGCTCAGCTGCCCGAAGAAACGCATCTCGTCCAGCTGGATCGGCCTGCCGATATGGATCTGGCGGTTCGCCGTCTCCTTCATTCCCTCCTCCGACATCAGCATTTCCTCGTAAAGCTTCTCGCCGGGACGAAGGCCGGTAAACTCAATCTTGATATCCTCTCCCACCTTATAGCCGGAGAGCTTGATCAGGTTCTCCGCCAGATCCAGAATCCGCACCGGCTCGCCCATATCGAGAACGAAGATCTCACCGCCCTTCGCGTAGGCCCCCGCCTGCAGCACGAGGGAGACGGCCTCCGGAATCGTCATGAAATAACGGATGATATTCGGGTCTGTCACCGTCACCGGGCCGCCCGCCGCAATCTGCTTTTTAAAGAGCGGGATCACGCTGCCGTTGCTGCCCAGGACATTCCCGAAGCGCACCGCCACGAAATTCGTCTCGTAGTGCTTGTTGAACGTCTGGATGATCATCTCGCAGATCCGCTTGCTCGCCCCCATAATGTTCGTCGGGTTCACCGCCTTGTCCGTAGAAATCATCACAAAGCGCTCCGTTCCGTTCATGGCCGCCGCCGTCGCCGTCTTCCATGTGCCGAACACATTGTTCTTGATCGCCTCGCAGGGACTGACCTCCATCAGCGGAACGTGCTTGTGCGCCGCCGCGTGGTAGACGATATCCGGCCTGTAATGCTCGAAGATCCAGTTGATCCGCTTCGTATTGCGCACCGACGCGATCAGCACGACGAGGTTTAATTCCGGATACTTTTTCACCAGCTCCTGCTGAATATCATAAGCGCTGTTCTCATAGATATCAAGAATCACCAGCTGCTTCGGGCCGTGTCCCGCGATCTGCCGGCAGAGCTCGCTGCCGATGGAACCGCCGCCCCCCGTCACGAGCACAACCTTGCCCCGCACATAGCCGATAATCGAGTTCAGATCCACTTCCACCGGTTCGCGGCCCAGCAGATCCTCCACCTCCACGTCCCGCAGCTTGCTGACGTTGACCTCCCCGTTGACGAGCTGATACATTCCCGGAAGGGAGCGCAGCTTGCAGTGCGTCTCCTTGCAGATCGAGAGGATATCCCTCATATTCTGGCGGGAGACCGACGGCATCGCAATCACGATCTCGTCAATTCCGTAGGTATCGGCGCACTCGATGATCTTATCCCGTCCACCGACCACCTTGATGCCCTGGATATAGCGCCCCCATTTCCCGGGATCGTCGTCGATGATGCAGCGGATGACCATCGTGGAAAAATGGCTGTTGATGATCTCCTTGATGATGACATTCGCCGCCTCTCCCGCGCCGATCACCATGACCGCCGTCGAATTCTTGCGGTTCTCGTTCTTGTGCTTTAAGCTGCGCAGGAACCGGTAGGAAAACCGGCTCGCAAAGATAAAGGTAATCAGGAAAAAAACGTACAGAAAATAGTAGCTCTGGGGCACCGGCTGGTTCTGAATGCGGAAGAACTGGAGCAGTCCCGCATTGACCACACCGGAGAGCACACAGGAAATCACAAGATTCTGCAGCTCTGTCTCCCCCGCAAACGCCCAGAGACTGTGATACATTTTGAACAGATAGAAAATCGCCAGCGTCACCGCGATATTCACCGGCAGAAAGTTCGTGATCGGATCCAGAAAGTGACGCGGAATCTGATTCATATGGAACTCGTACCGCACGAGAATCGCGAGATAGCTGGCCAGTATCACGCTCAGAATATCGTAGATAATCAGCGCGGTGCGCCGGTAGAACAGTTTATAATTGAAAGGCTTTCTGGGCTTCTTGTCCTGATGCACTTTTCCATCCTCACTTGTTTTTCCCAAAATTCATAAGAAGCGGCGCAATCGCATAGAACAGCAGCACCGTCATCGGATTGCAGAGCACGAACACCCACTCCACCATGCCGGCCGCGCCGAACGCCGTCACCGCCGCCAGCGGCAGCAGGGTATATTTCCGCTCTCCCCTCATCCTACTATAGTATAGGCAGGCGCGGATAAATGTCAAAAGAAGAAACAGTGCAAACCAGAGGCCTGCGAAAATACCGTGATCGTACGCCACCTGCAGGAAAACGTTGTGCGCGTGCACCGCGGTGCTCCCGTCCTCCAGCGTCGCCCCCATCCCGTCGTGTCCGAAGAGATTCAGCTGCTCCAGATAGGATCGGTAAATCGAGAGCCGTCCGTTGGTGTAGTCCCCGCCCTCCTGTGGTTCTGAAGGCGCCGTGGCGGAATCCGCCGTCTCCGCCGCCTCTGCCGCGCCGCTGTTTCCGTCGCCGTTTCCGGCATCCTCCGCAGCCGTTCCCGGCGGCGTCTCCTGCGCGGAGGCCACCAGCAGACCGCTGTCCGCCACCGAAAGCACGGGCGTCTCCGGACTCTGCCCCGGCTGTCCGCTTCCGGCCGCGAGAGCGCTCTCTCCCGTCTCCGGCGCGCTGTTCTGCGCCTGCGCACTCTCCTGGGAATCCCCGTAGAAATCATAGGATCCCTCCGGCAGTCCGAACATCTTCGTCCCGAACACCTGCCCGAACCGTTCCAGGCAGATATAATACATGGAATCCCAGTGCCGGTTGCGCATCACCTCATCCGGATACGATTCGATCTCAAAGAGCTTCGGCTCGCCCACCACGGCCGGGATAATCCGCTGTGCCGTAAAGATCATCGGGAATACCGCGACCGTTGCCGCAGCCATCGCCGCGACTGCAAGAGCCGCCCAGCGAGTCCCCCGCGCCGCCGTTCCCTGCGTTCCGCGCCGGATTTCCGCGCCCTGTGCTGCAGCCGTATGCCGGGAAGCCGCAGCCGGCTGTCCGGAAACCGCCGCTCTGCTCCGCATCCCAAGCGCCATGGCAATCAGCAGAACAAGCGCGGTCGCGCCCACCGCCGCGACGCCGGTGCGTGACATCGTCATCAGCAGATAGGAAGAGGCTACGCCCAGCAGAACCGCCTCCTTCCAGACCGCCGCCGCAATCCTGCGAAACGGACGTCCCGTCTGCTTTCTCCACTTCTCCAGAAAGAGAACGAACACCGCCGCCTCCACCACGGTCAGATAGGCCGCCGTGATCGTCACGGTATGAAAATCCATGGAAAAGCGCGTGTACAGAAACGACATATAATACCGGTGCAGGAGACAGTAAACCACCATCGCGATAAACTGCAGACAGACGCCGCGGCAGACATTTGTCAGCCATCTGCTCCTCCCCTTCCAGTGGGCAAAGCGCACATAAAAGAGACCGTAACCCGCCGCGAGCACCACCGTCCACCATCTCGTATTGCGCAGAATCACAAGCATGGCAAACAGCACCGTCAGAACAGTCAGGTAGCTCTTCTGACCGGTCAGCGCCGAAAAGACAGCGGCAGCGGGCGCGGACGGACGGCGTTTGCCCCGCCCTGCCGGCTGCCCCGCCGAAGCGGATACTCCCGCCCCGTGCTCCGGGCGCACCGCACTCCGCGGCGCTCTCCGGTTTTTCCAGTCCGTCGCCAGCAGCCGCGCCGTATTGATCAGAACCAGACCCAGCAGAACAAGAGCGGTGATTCCCAGCCGCAGCGCCAGATTGTGCTGCTCATACTCCTTCTGCGCCGCGTCGAGCGCATACGTCCTGTAGTAAACGAGAGAAATAATGACTGCTGGAACCACATAGACCAGATTGATCATATTCCACAGTTCCTGCCCGCGGTATGTCACAAGAATCACCAGCAGAAAGGCGATCGCCATCTTTCTCTCCGCCAGTGTGTGCTGCAGGTCATAGAGCGCGTTCATATACTCACAGCAGAACGCAAGCTCCGCCGCAATCAGAACGGACTGCAGCCAGTGCTTCCAGTTTTTCAGGATAATCTCCCGATCCAGAAGCGGCGGCCGGCCGGTTCTGTCATGCCAGAGCGCATACAGGGCCAGCAGCGTCGTCAGCAGAATGCCCAGCTCATAGAACAGAATATCCGAAATCCTCCTGTCAAAGAGCTGCAGAGGCCCCACCGCGATCACCGCCGCGGCGCCGGCCGCAACCACAAAGGGCGTCAGTGTCCAGCGAAGGACGGATTCCAGAGAGAGAAGACGGTTGCGCTCCGGATACCTGCGGTAAAAGAGCTGCGCCGCTGCGGCAGCCAGCAGTCCTGCCGCCAGAATCACCGCCATCGCCCCCGCGCTCGCCAGCTTGCGCAGCGGCATCCGGTACACAAAGCGGGAAACGAGCGCCACCCCGTCCACCGTCGTATCGTGGTGAAACGCGCCGAGATAAGCCGGCGCTTCTTTCTCCGTGATCAGCCCCTGGGAAAGACCGCCGTCCGCCGCCTGATACCCGACCGTAAACGCCGCCTCATCGGTTTCCAGCAGATAAGTGTACGTCCCGCCCGGTTCCAGATCGACATCGAGTGGGATTTCCACATACCCCGGCAGCTGGCCCGCGCGCAGCGTCACCGTCTCCTCCGCGAGAAGCGCCTGCTGCCCGTCCCGCAGCCCGAACAGTCTGAAATTCACCGCTCCGCCCGCGTGCACCTCTTCCACCCGGACCGCGATGGTCTGCAGATGATCGTAGGAAGCCGTAAAGCTCTCCCCGACATCGTTCCCCGCATTGACATCCTCCGAGACACTGATAACCTCTCCCGCTCCCGCCAGCGTCACATCCTCCGTCCAGAGGCGCAGCGGCCACACCGAGAGCAGAAGCACCGCCATCAGCAGCAGAATCATTCCGGAGACAGCCGTTTTCTTTTCCACAATTTTACGAAGCATACTTACACTTACCTCCCTGTCGAAGCTGCCCTGTCTCCGGCCGCGCCGGAACATCCTCGAAAATCATTTCCGGCCGCGGATCGCTGCCGGTGAACCCAACGCTGCCGAAACTTCGAACGCCGCGTTATCGGTGAACCCGGCGCTACCGGAACCTTTCCGCGTTGAACAGAAACGCCAGAAACAGCGGCGCAGCAAACCACAGAATCACCACATAGCGCACGAGCGAACACGGCCCCAGCAAAACGGTCAGCCAGACCAGAAAAACAGGAAACATGGCCCGGCACGGAACATGACAGCCGCGATCGATACAGTAGAGCATCGCAAAGGCAAACAGCCAGAACAGAACCGCCGGAGAGAAGAACAGATGAACGACCGGCGTCGTCTGCGGCCATTTTTCCAGCGAGAACTGGCGATAGAGCTCATTCAGCCACGGAATCCTGCTCTCCCTCTCTCCTGGCAGTTCTGTCTCAAACCCAAAGTACGAACTGTCCCGATAGGTATAGGTAAACACCGTGTTTCCGCGGTAACAGTCGATCACCGCATTTGGATACCAGTATCCGTAGGACGTCAGAAACCACGCATTCAGGTACGTGAGCGGGTGTTTTACGCCCATCCGCAGCCAGAGCGAGAGATATTTCCCCGGATCTTCCTCAAACGCCGCGTTGTTAAAATGGACTTTGACCGGATCCGAGAGCTTGGGGGTATACCGTTTCCAGTCCTCCTCCGGCATCAGCTCCAGCATCGCTTCTCTATCTGCGGCGGAGAAATCCTCTCCGTTATAGACAAACGTGCGGGCGAGCTGCTGGATCGGAACCGTCAGAATCTCCTGATTCTCATCGCTCGTGGCGCGCATCGACGCCGTCATCACCATTGTCGCCGCCAGAAACAGAACGAAGGCCCCTCCCCAGAGAACCGCCGCTTTCCTCCGGAATCCTCTGCTCCATCCGATCAGAAAAAGCAGAAACACGAGGAAGGCATACGCGCCATTGTGCCGGAGCAGCATCATTCCTGCCGCCGACAGCAGAAACAGGATCCTCTTTCTCCGGGACTGCCAGAACATCTCCGGCTCTGCGAACATCTCCAGCAGAGAAACCGTGAGCAGCAGCAGAAACGCGCTGAACAGAGAGTCCTTGGCGGTACAGAGCACAAACATCACCACCGTCGGGCAGAATCCGAAAAACAGAACGGACACCATGCGGATCCAGCGCCGGATTCCCTTCCGGCGAAGATAATCCAGAAGCGTTACGAGCGACGCCGCCATCACACTCATCTGCAGCAGACTGTAGCAGAAAATCCCGAGATTGTACGAGCCGGTCAGATGATGCACACCGGTGATTACCCCTCCCAGCAGCAGTACATGAAACAGGGGGTGATGCGTCGTAAACTGCCGCGTCTCCACCATCGTCAGCTCATCCTGCGCGTCATAGACAAAAAAGCCGGGGTAGACGGCCATCAGCACCACAAAATAGCAGAGCATCAGAAGGAGCCAGAGCAGCAGACTGCGTGTCTGGGGCGCGAGAGCATCCCACCCGGCAAAGAGCGAATGTCTGCGGCGCTCGCGCGAAGCGGCGTCCCTGCGCCTCTCCTGAAATTCCTGCAGCACACTCCAGAGGAAAACAGTCACAACCGTCACCACGACGGCGACCAGCACAATTCTCATCCACATCGCCCGGTTGGACAGCGGCAGACTCCCGTAGCGCTCCAGATTCTCCCCGAACGCCAGCGCGGTGGAGAGGCCTGTACCAAACACTGCCGCCAGCCCCCAGCTCTTTTTGTCCCGATACAGGATATTTTCCCAGATTGCCTGATGTTCTTCTCTCATACTCTCCATTCCGGGGCGTCCTCATCCCCGCTCTGCATCTCCTCCCGCACCACATACTGCGGCGCGGCATTGACGGAGATATACGTCCGCCCGATATACTCCCCCGCCAGTCCGAGAAGGAGCAGGATCATCCCTCCGAAAAAGACGACGGCGGACATCAGCGAGGAGAATCCCATCGGAACCGCCGGATTGACCATCTTCTTGACAATCGTATAGAGTCCGTAAAGGAATCCGGCCGCCGCGCAGAACGCGCCGATCGCCGTCGCGATCCGCAGCGGCTTGATGGAAAACGCCGTAAACCCGTTCAGCCACAGGGCGAGCAGCTTGCCGAAGGTATAGCCGCTGGAGCCCGCCTCCCGTCTGCGGTGCGTAACCGGCACGTTGACGATCCTGTTCGTCGCCCGCAGCACCAGACCGATCAGGTACGGGTAGGAATTCCGGTACCGCGCGATCTCCGCCGCCACGAAGCGGCGCATGGCGAAATAACTCGAGACGAACAGATCCCTTGGCTTGCCGAGCAGCAGCTGCGTCATCGCCTCGTTCATCGCGGTGCCGAAATTGCGGAAGAGCGAGTGCTGCTTGTGTCCGCCGTAATCGGCATACACCACATCCGCCCCGTCCTCCAGCGCTCCCAGCAGTTTCCCCACCTCGCAGGCCGGCGTCTGTCCGTCATCGTCAAGGCAGACCAGATACTCTCCCTCCGCCCGCCGGATACCCGCCATCAGCGCCGCATGCTGTCCGAAATTGCGCGCGAAGTTAATGCCGATCCGATCCGGATGCCCCTCGCAGAGCCCCCGTATGGTCTCCCATGTATCGTCCGGCGATCCGTCGCAGACCATCACGATCTGCGTCCTGTACTGCGGCAGTCCCGCCATCGTCTCGTCAATCTCCCGAACCACCGCCGGAAGCGTCCCCGCCGAACGGTAGCACGGGAGAACGAACGATACGAGAAGTCTGTCTGCCTGTTTCTGTGTCTGTTCCATTAAAAACTCCTATTTCTAATTTTAACTCCCATTTCCCTGACTGCCGCCGTACTCAGTTTCCCGTCACGTCCGCCGGCGTGATTTCCAGCATCACCATGTCCTTGCGCGTCCCGTCCGAGCACTCCACATCCGGCAGCAGCCCGGCGCGGCGGTATCCCGCCTTCTCATTGCTCGCCAGAGACGGCAGATTATCGGTGAAAATCCGGCAGACCACTTTTCCCACATGAAAGCGCCCGAACGCATGCGTCATCCCCAGACGGATCGCCTCCGTGCCGTAGCCCCGGCCCGCCGCGTCGTCCTCCCCGATAAAAAGGCCGTACTCGATCTGATCCCGCTCCGGCTCCCAGTCGGTAAACACCATGCAGCCGATCGGCCGGTCGCCCCGCTCCCGCTCGCAGATCATATACTGCCAGACCTGTCCCGTCTCCACCTTGTCGTGAAAATAGCGGCGCTGTCCCTCGATCGTGAACCGCTCGCGGTAAACGTAGTTGCCCCGCACGCGCTCATTGTTGCGCCAGCGCACAATCGCCTCGCAGTCCTCATACGCCATAGGCCGCAGTGAAATTCTCGGACTCAGCGCCTCGAAGGGCTGCTCCGGGAGATCCTCTGTCTGAAACTGTGTGATATATCTGCCGTCGTACTGGTTCATCGCACTCCTCACTCTGTTGCTGCATTCTTTCTTTTCTGCCTGTTTCTATTTGTTTTTATTCTGCCTCTGTCCGGTTCCCTTACACCGGAACATTCTCTGCCCTGATCGCCTTCCCTGTCAGCTTCCGTCTCTTCCGGACACATTGATCCGGTACACCGTGAAATACGCTCCGATCTGGTCGATTGGTTCCGCGATGACGCTCTGCCCGATGGATGCGTAATAGTCGCTCAGCCACGTCAGATCCGCGCCCGTCTCCGCGATCAGAAGTACGTCCTCTCCCGCCGCCAGCGCTGCCGCCGTATCTGTAATGCCGAATGCGGCGAATTTTTTCTCCTGCAGCGGGCTCTTGCAGGCCCAGCCGCCGAGAAGATCGTAGTTATCCGGCATCCTGCCTCTGTCCGCAAACATCTTCTCCGAGTAAGCCACCGTCGAATAGACGTCAATCAGATAAAATTGCTCCGGATGTGCCTCGCAGTAGGAGGTATACGCTGCATACGCCTCGTTCACCTGCTCCCTGCGGTCATACTCCTGCCCAACCGCCGCAATCCGGCGTGGAAGCACAAGGAGCGCCGCCGCAAACAGCACGGCTCCGCAGAGCAGGGGCACGCGCGCCGCCGCGCCTTCGCAGTGATCTGAAGCGGCACCTCTCCCATTATACAACAACAGGCCCGCCGCGATCACAAATTCCACGAAAAAGAGGCTGTGCGTGATCCTCTCCGGTGCCCTTCCGTTGTACAGAATATACAGCCAGAGCACCGTCCGCGCCAGAAAAAGCAGCGCCAGAGCGGCGGCAGATAAAGTCAGGGGCGCCGTCCACGCCGCTCCCCTGTTCTTCCCTCTTCTCCGCGCCAGAGTCTCCGGAACCGCCGCGGCCAGAACGAGCAGATACGTCAGCCAGAGCAGCGGCTGGTACGGTCTTCCCTGCCCGCCAAAGCACCACTGCCGGTACTCATAGAGCGCTGTCCGCAGCCGCGCCGCAGGAGGATTCTGCACACTTTGTTCCCGGGCCGCCAGATCCGCAATCGCCTGCATTTTATCTGCGTTCATGGAATCATCCAGTCCGTAATTGTAGTTAACCAGCAATTCGAAGGACTCCCGCGAGACGCCGATTTCCTCATAGAAATCCTGATGCGCCTCATATCCCTCCCCGAGAATCTGCGGCTGGAAATCGTAGAGCTCTGTGCGCGCGTCAAAGAGGCGGGTAAACTCCCGCCATGCCTCGCTTCCGCAGGCCGCCTGATGGATGCCCTGAGAAATAAGCAGTCCGCCTCCCATCACCGCAAGCACCAGCGCCGTCGCGCCGATGCGCCGGAGCGCAATCGGATCGGGCAGGCGCAGAACGCGAAAGAGAGCCGCACACAACACCAGCGGAAGGAGCAGAAGCATCATCTCCGAGCGGATCAGATAGCCCAGCCAGATCAGGAGCAGGGAGGGCAGACTATCCCGGAGAAGAAGCCGCGCATAGCATTCTGGCTTTCCACTCCCACTCTCTCCTCCTCCGCTCTCCAGCGGCATCGTCAGAAACCAGAAGGCCGCCGCCGCCGCGAGAAGTCCTGTCGTGATCGTGTACTGGACGAACACGAGATGATACAGCAGAAAGACAGGCACGGAAGCCGCAAAGACCGCCGGAATCAGCAGGCGGGCGAACGTCTTCCCGTCACTGCGGCCCCGCCTCTCCCGGAGCGCGCGCCATAGAATCAGAAAGAGCGCGCCGAACTGACAGAGCAGCAGAAACGCCCCATACCAGTCAAAGCTCCCGCCAATCCGGTAGCACAGACTGATCAGCAGGCTGACAGGATAGAGCATCTGAATATTGCGCGGCTCCGGTTCCCCCGTATACGCGCCGGAAAGAATATCCTTCATCAGCACGTCGTCATTCAGATCATAGTAAAAATCCCATGCGAGCGACACGAGGACAAAGAGCGCCAGCACCGCCGCTGCCGCCGACCAGAAAACGATTCTGTTTTTCTTCCGCACTGTTTCGCCTCGTTCCATGCGCTCTCCTGTGTTCCGGCGGGATTTCCTCCCTCCGGCCTGTTCCTGTGATTCTGCCTGCGCGCCGCCGTATTCTCAGGACACCCCTGCGGCGCCGTGTTCTCAGACTATGCCGTCCCCCGCTGCGGCTCTCTCCCCTGCCGCCGCACCGGCCGCGCCGTGTTCTCAGCGGTTCCGGTAAAATTCCCGCACGTTTTCCGCGATATAACTCACCTGCTCCTCCGTGAGCTGATGGAACATCGGCAGACGCAGCAGCCTCTCGCTCTCTCCCGTCGTATAGCGGTCCTCTCCCGAGAATCGTCCGAATCTGCGCCCGGCGGGCGCGGAGTGAAGCGGCACGTAATGGAAGACGCTCAGGATCTCTCTGTCCTTTAAAAATCCGATCAGGGCGGTGCGCTCCTCCAGATCCCTGCATTTGATATAAAACATATGCGCATTGTGACGGCACTCTCCGGGAATATACGGCAGCTCGATCCTGCCCGCCTGTTCCAGCTCCGAGAGCTCCTCCCGGTACTGCTCCCATCGCGCCAGACGCACTTCGTTGATCTCCTGCGCCACGGTCAGCTGCGCCATCAGATAAGCCGCGTTCAGCTCGCTCGGCAGATAGGAGGAGCCGTAGTTTTTCCACGAATATTTATCCACCTGCCCGCGGTAATACTTGCTGCGGTCGGTTCCCTTCTCCCGCAGGATCTCCGCATCTTCCAGATACACGCCGTCGCGCAGCAGAATCGCGCCCCCCTCCCCCATGCTGTAATTCTTCGTCTCATGGAAGCTGTAGCATCCGAAGTCTCCGATGGCCCCCAGCGCCTTTCCTTTGTACGTGGCCATCACGCCCTGCGCGGCGTCCTCGATCACAAAGAGATGATGCCGTCTGGCGATCTCCAGAATGGTGTCCATCTCGCAGCCGACGCCCGCATAGTGCACGACCGCAATGGCCCGCGTCCTGTCCGTGATCGCGTCTTCAATCAGTTTTTCATCGATATTCATCGTGTCGGGGCGGATATCGACGAAAACCGGCACCGCACCGCGCAGCACAAACGCGTCCGCCGTGGAGACAAACGTGTAGGAGGGCATGATGACCTCCTCGCCCTGACCGATCTGAATCAGATGCGCCGCCATCTCGAGGGCGTGGGTGCAGGACGTCGTCAGCAGGCAGGCAGCCGTCCCGGTCTGCTCCTCCAGCCACGCCCGGCACTGCTTCGTGAACTCTCCGTCTCCGCTGATCTTGCGGTTGACCTCGCAGGCCTGCCGCAGATACTCCATTTCCGGCCCCGCAAACGGGGGAATATTAAAAGGAATCATGGTTACCTCCCTGCCGCAGACTTCTCTGCGGCACTGCAATCAGAACACCGCGCAGGCGGTCTCTGATCTGCCGTCCAAAAGCGCGGCTTTGATGCGCTTTGATGCGTTTGTTTCGCTCACTGCATCCGCGCTCCGTTACCCGGCGTCAGATACAGCAGATACGACTCATTTTCATAAACCAGCCCGTAGCCATGCCGGGTCATAAACGAGGCAAGGAGCGCGCTCTTGCGCTCCAGCGCCGTCAGGGATTCGTCTCCTGTCTCGTCCGGTTCCGGCACAGAATCCGTCTGCATGCTATCTGTCGCAGCGTTCTCCTGTCTGTCAGCCAGTGCCTCTTCCAGAGGCGCCAGTCCGTCCTCCCTGTGCAGGATGATGACGGGCGTCTCTCCGTCCTCTTCCAGCGCGGCCAGTTCCGCTTCCATTTCCCCGTACGGATAGCTGTCAAGATCCGGCCACATATTGCTCAGGGCAGGCGGCAGATCCAGAATCACGTGCAGACCCGGCGCATTGCCAAAGGTAAGAAGACTTTGTCCCGACAGGCCGTACTCCCGCACTGCCGCCGACAGCCCCGTGAGGGTTTCCGCATTCTCCGGCGTCGTCTTCATTCCCTCCAGAAACGCATTGCCCTCCACCTGCGCGGTCCGCCTCGTCCCATCCGTTCCGTCTCCGAAGGCGAACTGCAGATGAAACAGGCTTCCCTGCACGAGCAGCATCACAAGCACCGCCAGCGCCATACTGTGCCACGCAAAATGCGCCCTCCGCCGCCTCGTCTGCTGCCAGTAGCGCCGTCCCATCCACAGCGTAAACGGAGCGATGAAGAAGAGATTGTTGAGCAGCGGAAACGTGTAATTATTGGAACCGATCGGCGTGATCAGAATCAGCAGCAGCACCAGCGCCGAGAGGAATCTCTCGTCCACCGATCCTCCAAAGGCTCCCGTCATCCCGCACAGGCTGAGCAGGATCGCCAGAATCACAAAGACCATCCCCCACTCGAACATGCTCCAGTAGTCCTGATAATTCACGGTGAACATGCCCCGCCCGTAAAAGAACCGCACCAGCAGGACAATACCCGCCAGATACACGAGCCGTTTCAGCAGAAGGAGTCTCCGCGGCGATATGCCGGAACCGCTCCGCTCCGGGCCGCTCTTCCCCGATGAAAAAACAGTCCCTTTTAACGCGCCGGACAGGGAAATCCGGAAAAAGAAAAATCCCATCACCACGCAGGCCACCATAATCGACACCCAGCGGAAGCTGTGGGCATAGGCGCTCGCCGTCGACGTCAGCATTCCCCACAACGTGTAATCCGAGGCCTGCGAAGTCATGCCGAACAGAGAACCGATCATCTCCGCATACGATGCCGCCCCGTAGCGCAGCAGGATCACCAGCATAGGAACACCCAGCCCTGCCACGTAACCGCCCAGACACGCCCCCGTATCCTTCCAGACCTCCGCGGCGCGTTCCTTTGTGAGATACGCATAGAACCAGACCGCCAGAATCAGCAGGCACTCCGGAAGATTGGAGAACCGCACGAGCACATTCACCCCGAGGCAGATTCCCGCCAGCACGAAGTAAATCCTGCGCCTGGGCACCGCCGTCTCCGCGAGAAACAGGAAGAGGCACGCCAGCGTCAGAAAGAAATACGTCAGATAGTTATAAAGGATCACTGTCGGGCACCAGCAGAGCGCTATCGCGATCCACTCCCCGATAAAAATCATCCACCCCGGCATGAACCGGCGAAGCAGTCCGTAAACGAGCAGAGCCATCACCGCGACGAACAGGGCCGTCAGGAAATTCATTCCCATCAGTGCCCGCCCCATCGGCACCCGCATCAGAAGCGCGCCGATCTGATTGGAGAGATAGGTGGCAAACAGCCACATGCTCCCGACGCTGTCAATAAAACGGTAATTCCCGAGACTGTACGTCGTGTCGGCCACATTCACGCCCTGATTGATTGAGACAAACGACCACAGAAACAGGAGCGCCGGAAAGACAGATCGCTCCAGCGGACGCTGGCATTTTTTCATAAAACGGATCACTTTGTCTGCACTGTTCATTCCTGTCTCCCTTCCCGCATACTCTTCCCCTGTATCACGCTCTGCGGATCATTCTCCAGTCGCCGGAATATGGTCCCGTTCCCTGCCCTGCTCCTGTTTTCCCTGTCCTGATAACCGCTCTGTGAATCCCCGGCATCTGCCGGAACACGGTGCTTTTCTCACCGTCCGCTTCCCTTCTCCTGCTCCCCGCCCTCCGGATCGCTCTCTATGCGCCGGAGGATAGTCTCCAGTCCTGTGCGCGCCAGCATACGGCCCGCGGCGGCAAAGAGAAGTCTGCGCAGGGCGTCTGCCGCCGCGCACAGCAGATACAGCAGCGCGACACCCGCAAGGAGCTGTCCCACGAACAGCACCGGATTCTGCGATACCCCGCCCAGAAGCCGCATTTCCCATGTAAACCATCGATCCCGGAGTTCCAGATTCTCATGAATCAGATAAATTCCGAAGGTACAGGGCGCAATCGCCCGGATCCAGCGCGCCGCCCGTCCCTCCGGAATCCGCAGATGGCGGAACCACACAAACAGACCGATTCCTCCGGTCAGTGTCAGGACGAAATTGTAGTGGAACGGAACGCCCGCATAGTACGTCAGTCCCGCCCCGGTCAGCGCATGCGCCAGATAAACGGCCAGCGCCAGCAGATAAATCCCCGCCGCACTCGCCAGATACAGGATAAGGCCGCGCCTGCCGGAGCGCTCCCGCTCCAGCCATCCGAATCCGTACCTCCTGCCGTAGGCCGCGATCAGATACAGGCAGAGAAACCAGCCGAAATCGTATCCCGCATGGTCGGTCACAAACTGCACCGGACTGACGCTTTTGAGAAAACTGAAAAAAAACAGGAGGCAGAAAATCGTCCCTCTCAGCTGTCTGCGGGACATCGCCGCCACTCCCGCATTCAGCACCGGCGTAAAGAGCAGCATCAGCACATACGCCGTCGCAAACCAGTAGTGCTCTGTCGATACCGGCAGCAGTCCCGCCGCCGCACTCCACAGGCTGTTTCCCTGCCCCGGCAGCGTCGTAACCGTCAGTCCCGCCGCCCGGAGCACGAGCGGGATTCCGATCGTGTAAAACAGGATCTCACAGAGCAGGGAAATTACGCGGCGCAGCCGCGCCCCCGACGCAGAGAGGAAATAACCGCTGATCAGAACATAGACATTGACAGAGACAATGCAGAGGGACTCCAGCGCATTCCCCACGAGGCGCACCGAAGAGAGCGGAAGGCCGATCTCCACCAGCGCATCCGCCCGGGAGAGATAGTGCAGCGTCACCACCATCGCCATCGCGACGATCCGCAGCAATTCATAATTGGCCTCCCGCGGCGCTGTTCTCCTCTCTCCCATCCGATTCCTCCAAAATGAATATTCCCCACGAAGTTCGTAGCCAGGGCTGCGTATTTTGCAACCCAGCGTCAGGCGGCTTGCCGCCGGTACGAACTTTGGTTCCATAAAATGTTATTTCAACTGCCGAAGCAGCTCTGCTGCTTCGTACGAACTTTGATCCCCACGAAGTTCGTAGCTAGGGCTGCGTGTTTTGCAGCCCAGCGTCAGGCGGCTTGCCGCCGGTACGAACTTTGGTCCTTCACAAAGTTCGTTTCTACCTTTCCCTCACAATCCCCGCGTCCCTGACGCGGTAAACGAGGTCACACTTCTCGATCGTCTGCAGACGGTGGGCAATAATAATAAGCGTCTTGCGGCCATGCAGCCGGTTGATGGAATCCATAATCGCCGCCTCCGTCTCATTGTCCAGCGCAGAGGTCGCCTCATCGAGCACCAGAACTTCCGGATCTTCAAAAAGCGCTCTCGCAATGCCGATCCTCTGGCGCTGTCCACCGGAGAGGCGGATACCACGCTCTCCGATCTGCGTATCCAGCCCGTCCGGAAGCGAGCGCACATGCTCGTCGAGCTGCGCCTCCTTCAGCGCGCGCCACACCTTCCCGTCATCGATATCCTCATCCGCGCAGCCAAACGCCACATTTTTGCGGATCGTCGTATCGAGCATGAAAATAGACTGCGGAATATAACCGATATTTTTCAGCCACTCCTGATAATGATCCCGCACCTCGACGCCGTCGGCCAGGATCGCCCCCTCGCGGATCTCAAGAAGCCCCAGCATAATATCCACAATCGTCGTCTTGCCCGCGCCGGAAGTTCCGACAATGCCCACCGATTTTCCGACCGGGATCACCATATCCGCATGCCGGAAAATGCAGACGTCTGTGTTCGGATAGACGTAAGTGATATTCTGCAGGCGAATCTCCTTTTCAACGGGGAGCTTGTTCACCTCCACCTTTTTCCGGTAATCCGCCGCGTTGTAGGAGATATTCTTATCGTGAATCTCCTCCTGCAGATTCTCGCTCACATTGTCGAGGAACGGCTCGAAATACGCCACCGACGTCTGGAAATTATTGATCCGGTTCGCCGAGGGCAGCAGTCTGGCCGCCGCCAGCGCAAAGACGCCCAGCGCCGTAATCATATCCTCAGACGGCGCTCCCGAGAGAATCATCACCAGCATATAGGCGACCAGTCCCGCGACGCACACCGTCTCGATCAGAAGACGCGGCGTGGAATTATACAGATTGTATTTCTGCACCGCGTTGACGTAGCCCGCGCCGCATTTGGCATACTCGTTGATAAAGTAATTCTCCCTGCCCGCGATCTTGATCTCCTTGATTCCCATCACGGACTCCTCGATCCACTTGTACAGGCCGCTGTAATAGTCCTGATTGTCCTTGCCCGCCCGGATCATCGTCGGTTTGATCAGCCACTTGATCACCATCAGCACCACGATCAGAAGCGCCGCGATCGTCAGAATCATTCTGGCATTGAAATAGAAGAGAATCACCACCATGCAGACGAATACAATCACCTCGGAGACGAGCTGCAGGAGCGTGAGGATCAGGGCATAGACATTGTTGATGTCAGAAGTGATGTTTCGCTGGATGATGGAAGTGTCCGCATTCAGGTAATACTCGTAGGGCCGCTTCATGAAATTAATCATCATGCGGTTGCTCGTATCGAACTGATTCGTGTAAATAAACCGCAGCCTCACCACGTTCGTGACGTAGAGGAAGACATTCTTGACAACAAACACCACAACAATGGAAACCATCATCACAACCGCAAACTGCGTCACGCTCTCCATATGGAGGAGATGGTAGAGATCACCCATGTGATAGCTGTTCGCGTCAATCGCCGAAGGATCGATCAGCACCATCAGCACCGGCACAATCAGCGTAATGCCAAGCGTCTCCAGAATGCCGCTGATCAGCATCAGAACGAGCATGCCGATCATCTTTGCTTTCTGCTTTGAGTCCAGCAGAACGCTGAGTTTCTTGATCATTTTTCCCATATAGCCTTGTTCCTATTCCTTCTGTAGAATTTGTCTGCGGACCTGCTTCCGGCTGTTTGCTCCTGCCGCAAACAGCCCCGCCGGACGTAAATAATATTTTATTATAGCAAATTCTATTCTATACTACCAACTATTCCTGCGCGCCCGCGCCCGCTTCCCATTCCTGCTCCGCAAACGCACGGACTGCAGCGTCCGCCTCCCCTCTGCATTCCCCATGCGGGCTGCGGTGTCCGCCTGCCTTTTGCCTTCCCACTCTTCACGGGACGAACTCAGATCTGCTCATTCTGCCGGTGAATCTCCGGCGCCTCGTAGCGGTCCATGAAATCGTCCCCCAGATACACCTTTTCCCCTGCACAGTGAATAGAGGACGGCACAGTGTAAACAGTCACCACCTTATCGAACCACAGCCCCTCGACGAAATTCAGAATCTCCATCGGGAAGAAAGGATCGAGAATCAGATAGTCCGAGAACTCCTTCCGGTAATCGAGGACATCCCGCGGATGAGGTTTGATCACGACCTGCGCCTCTCTGCCATCTACGGTTCCGTTCTCTCTGATCAGATCCATAAACAGCCGCTTCCTCGTCTCCAGATCACAGAGCGGCTCCGAGAGAACCAGCACGACAGGTTTCCTGCGGACTCCCACAGCCGATTCTCCTGTATCCTGCCCATCCGCCGTCAATTCTTC
This sequence comes from Eubacteriales bacterium, assembly GCA_030524225.1. Lineage (GTDB taxonomy): Bacteria > Bacillota > Clostridia > Lachnospirales > Lachnospiraceae > CAG-791. The sequence goes on along the minus strand of JAUNGV010000025.1, from coordinate 3,922 downwards.
CGTCCCCCGCGCTTCCGCCGGTTCTCCCGCGCCCCGCGCGCCGCATTCCAGAAGCCCTCCCGTAGCCAGCGTAGTTTGCAATTCTGCGAGATTTGCAATAAAGAGTTCCGTCAGCAGATTCTTGTCCTCCTGGGTCAGCCGAGATACCATCGCCTCCCGGCTGCTCTCCACATATTTGCCGACGCGGTGCATCTCCGACCCCTCTGCGCCTTTTCCGGTATCCCGACTCGCCTCTGCCCCCTCTTTGCCGACGCACTTTCCCCTTCTGCCGTCCCGTTCCTTCCGGCGAGCCGCACGATCCGTGTGCGCTCCCGGCCCCGGAAACTGCAGCGCGTCAATATCATTGACCTCCATATCGATACAGTATTTCCCGTATCCGTTCTGGATAAAAATCAGACCCATCCGCGCCATCCACGCCTTGAACTCAAAATGTCCCCGGTTATCATAGCGCGCCGTATCGTAATATTTGAGGCAGTCAAGCCCGTCCTCCAACGCGTGGTAGCGGATCCGGTTGGCCGAGAGATAATACCCGATCGGATCAGAGTCGCAGAATACATAAATATCCCGGTATGCTCTGAAATCCACCGGCACAAACGGAGCCTCCAACGCGGCAAAACGGCGCAGGAATACCATCCGGTTCACCATATTTCTGGCCAGATTCCCCGTGTCTGTCCGCAGCGGTTTCAGTTCCGGGAAAAAGGTATCCTCCTTCTCCTCGAACAGAAACACCTCGGCAAACAGACCGCACCGCCGCGCCCGCTCCGGCAGTTCCTTAAAATCATTCGACATCGTCGAGAGGACGAGAGATGCCTCCGCAATCTCCGCCCTGCCTTCACCGCACGCCTTCCGCCGCATCAGTTCCTTCAGGCAGGCAATATAGACATGATAATACGTATGGCAGACGTAAATTCTCTCGTACATGGTACGCAGACCACCTTTCCGCAAAAGTCAGCTTTTCCATCCGATTCAGTATACTGCAAAACAATCCGTAAGAACATAGCGATCTTACCGATCCCCGTGACAAAAGCAGGCAGCCCTTTCGGACTGCCTGCCACATTCTGTCTTCTCCCCTGCTGCCTTCTCTGTGCCCCTTTTGTCGCTTTCTCTTTCGTTTCTTCTCTGCTTTTTCCGCAGTTTCCGTGTTATCCCCACACTTCTCTCTGCGCCGCCTCTGCCGATGCGAAGGGTCCGGGAATCGTTGCGACGCCGCGGTGTTCTCCGAGATAGTCGCTGTCAAACGTGATCGCGCTGCCGTCCGGATTCTCGAATCTCTCCTCCGGCTCAAACGCGCAGCCCAGAATATCGCTTGTGATGATTCCATCCTTTTCGGAGAGGAACTCGTAAAGGTTCGTGCGAACCGTATATTTCCCGTCTTTCTCCACAAGCTCCACGCTCACCTTGTGCTCACTGTCCACCTGCGGATTCTTCTCGTTTTTGCAGGCCTTCGCGCCGTTGAAGTACGCGTTGCCCTCCACCCAAACCGGCAGATGCGAAAAGTGATACTTCGTCAGTTTGAACATATCGGCGGGCTTGTCCATCTCGAACTGGGCGATCCACTCGTCGTACGTCGGATACTCGTCAAAGACCGCCGTGCCGACTTCCTGATTGTCGGCCATCATAAAGCCCATGTCCTCCTTGGCCTCCACTTCCTCAACCGGCCAGTTCTGTACAAAAATGTTGTTGTAGAAACGGTCGTCGCCGTGCAGGATCGACATAAAGCCCGCGACCTCTGTGCGGTGACGGATGTGATACGGCGTGTAGCGGGGCTGGTTCACTCCCTCCACCACATTGTCCGTGCCGCCTCCGACCGCCGTAAACGCGCCGAGAATCAGGTTGTGTACGCAGGCCACTCCCTCTGTCGCGATGCGGACAGACGCCTTGGAGAGCATGATATTGTTGTCGATCAGCGTCGGGCCATGTCCCACCTCGACGAAGACGTCCTGACTCATCATCGCGCCCAGCGCCGAGCCTGCGCCCTCCGGCTTCATGTTGTCGTGCAGCAGGTTCTGCGTAATCCGCGTGCCCTGTGCCTGCCAGTCGCACCAGATTCCCATCGTGCTGTGATGGATATGGTTGCGGCGGAAAATCACATCGATCGCCGCATGGAACTTGATGCCCGCAATCTCTGCACCGCCCAGCTGCTGCATATTGTTGATATGATGGATGTGATTGTCCTCAATAATGCTGAACACGCAGCCCATGCGTCCCACGATACCGGCCTGCTCGCAGTGATGGATATGGCAGCGTCTGACGATATGGCTGCCGACCTTTTCCTTGAGCCAGCCGTGATACTGTCCGCGGCAAACCGCGTCGCGCTCCATCTGGGTCGGGCTCTTTACATGCTTGTTGGTAAAGTAGTGATCGTTTTCCGGATCGTAATATTTGCCGAGGGAAATACCCGCGCACATGCTGTTGCTGATCTCGCAGTCCTCGATGATCCAGCCCTTGGACCAGTGCGGTCCTACCATGCCGTCCTGATACGCTGCCGGAGGCGCCCACGTCGTCGCCGCCTTGTTGACATTGAACCCGCTGAAGGTGATATAGGAGCGTCCCGTCTCAGAGGGCATAAAGCAGTTGCGCCGTACGTTGATTTCGACATTCTCCTCATTCGGATTCGCGCCCTGGAAATTCGCGTAAATCACGGTTTCATTGGTGCTCTCATCCTGCTCGGTGTACCATTTGTACACGGAGTATTCCGGCTCCCAGGACGGCTCATAAATGCCGCCTTCCAGACACTCTTCCAGCGTCTGCGCCTCATAGAGATGCCTGTCGTTTAAATAGACCGCGCCCGTATGACGGATCGGCGGAGCAAAATACCAGTCTCCCATCACCAGCGTCGTGTACGGATTGTAGCTGCCGAAGCCCCCGTTGTTGATCCGGCAGACCCAGACCTTATCCTGATACGGCTCCCAGGATTTGACCGGCTCCGCCCCCGTGATCACCGCTCCGAGCGGCTCCGTGCTCCGGTACACAATGCGGTTGTCCTCCTCACCGCCGTTCTTCGGATTCACATACTCCCGGTAAACGCCCGGCGCAACCAGCACCTCGTCGCCCGGCACCGCGATCTGCGCCGCCTCATTGATGTGCTTGAACGGCATTTCCTTGCTGCCGTTTCCCTCTCTCGCCGCTTTCGCATCAACATAAATAAGCATCGTTTTCCCTCCCTGTCTTTTGCTTTTGCATGCTGTTTATGCGTTTTGTCTGTATTTTGATCATTATTCCCGTAAAAATCAGCGTGTTTTTATTGCGTTTACGTTCACGCTAAATTCATTATAAAAAGATATTGACGTTTTTGTCAATGTCTTTTCTGTTTTTTAAGAAATATTTGACAACAGTTCAGCCAGCCGGGAACAGCAGGGCAAAATCGTTCCCACACGAATTTGTGCCTCTTACTTCCGGCTGAGGGAGCGCCCGATCATGAGCAAAGGCAGCCGCGAAGCGGCGGAGAGCGCGGCAGCGCGCCCCCTCGAATGGCGCGGACTGAACTGCTCAAAACCGCAGAAAACCGCGGCCGCAACGATTCGTTGCGCCCCTTCCCGCACACGTTGCTGGATCAAAACGCCTTCTCTGCTATGATATTCCCATCATTGCGGCGCGCTCCGGCACAGGCCGCCATACCAAATCAAAAATGTCGCTGCGGACGGCGGACACAGCTCTGCCCGCCGCACCGCTCCGGGAGGGAACCTGCTATGACACTTGGAGAGAAAATACAAAAATTAAGAAAACAGCACGGCCTCTCTCAGGAAGCACTTGCTGAAAAACTGAACGTCACACGCCAGACAATTTCAAAATGGGAGTTAGGAGTTTCACTTAGTTAAAGATACCACATCAAAACCCACGCTGACTTTTGCTCAATCGATACAGCCCGAGGGCTGGATAACAAGAAAAGGCGGTATGCGCCCCGTGGAGGGGTAGCGTACCG
>JAUNGV010000024.1:4956-36253 GCA_030524225.1 Eubacteriales bacterium | reverse complement strand
ATTAGTTCAGAAACCTAAGTTTATAAATTTCAGTTTAGAAAAGTGCGACTTGTGCAGAAAAAAGAGCGGAATGTGCCGGCGATGTGTCGCAGGGTCAGGGGTTGTGGTAAGATACGGGGCATAGAATCCCGCCGACCGGCGGAAAAAAGAGGAGGAGAAGTATGAATAGTTTGATGACAACCCTGGCCAACATGGGCGTCAATCTGGACGACGTGGCGGATGTGGTCAGCAACTGCGTGCCCCAGCTGATTTTACTGGGACTCGTCGCGCTGATCGTGATCGTCGCGCTGATCGTTCTGGCGGTCAACAAGAAGATGTCCAGACCTGCGAAGTTCATCGCGCGCGTGCAGGCAGGACTGGCAATGCTGCTGGCTCTGATCATCACGATCAATCTCGTGGCGTTTGGCCCGATGAACACGATGCTGGATCTGGTGACCGGAAACGGCACGATCTCGGAGGCATCCGGCGAGGAGGCGAATGCGCTCTGCACGGAGATCGCCGAAGAGGGCATCGTGCTGCTGCAGAATGACAATGCAACGCTGCCGCTGGCATCCGGAAGCAACTTAAATGTCTTCGGATGGGCGTCGGTGGGCCCGGTGTACGGCGGTACCGGAGCGGGCGCGATTTCCGCGGATCGTCCGACGGTGAGCCTGCTGGAGGGACTGCAGAATTCCGGAATCAACACGAACACGGAACTGAGCGATTTCTATACTGCGTACTGCGCAGAGCGTCCGGCGCTGGGCTACAGCGACCACAACTGGACGCTGCCGGAGCCGACGGCATCCAGCTACACGCAGGAGATGATTGACAACGCGAAAGCATTCTCCGATACGGCGCTGGTCGTGATCAGCCGCGTCGGCGGTGAGTTTGCCGATCTTCCGACCGATATGAGCACGGTCAACTACACGGACAACTCCACGGAGTACAAGGATTTTGAGGACGGACAGCACTACCTCTCTCTGAATAAGACAGAGCAGGATATGGTGGATCTGGTCTGCTCCAATTTTGACAAGGTTATTCTCGTTTACAACGCGGCAAACACCATGGAGCTGGGCTTCGTGGACGACTATCCGCAGATCCAGAGCGTGCTCTGGTGCCCGGGTACCGGCCAGACCGGTTTCAACGGACTGGGCGAGATCGTGGCGGGCGCGGTGAATCCCTCCGGCCACTCCGCGGATACTTTTGTGTATGATCTGACCGCAACGCCGTATTTCAACAACATCGGCGAGTTCGAGTACACCAATGCGGACGCTGTCAGCTATGAGAGCGCAGGCCTGTTCGGCGGCGACGCTGTGACGGTTCCCCCGCACTTCGTCAACTATGTCGAGGGCATCTATGTCGGCTACAAGTTCTATGAGACGGCTGACGCGGAAGGCCTGATCGACTACGACAGCACGGTGCAGTATCCTTTCGGACACGGACTGTCCTACACGACGTTTGCACAGACGATCGATTCCATGACGGAAGAGGGCGGCGTGATCACCATGACGGTGACGGTGACGAATACCGGCAGCGTGGCAGGTAAGGATGCCGTACAGGTTTACTACAATCCGCCGTACACGAACGGCGGCATCGAGAAGGCAAGCGCGAATCTCGTGACATTTGCCAAGACCGGAGACATCGAGCCGGGCGCGTCCGAGACCGTGACGTTGACCTTCGACGCTGAGGATATGGCGAGCTTCGACAACTACGGCGAGGGCTGCTACGTTCTGGAAGAGGGCGATTATGTCATCAGCATCAACGAGGATTCCCACACGGTTCTGGATTCCGAGACCTATACGGTAGCAGACACCGTGGTTTACGATGAGAGCAATCCCCGCAGCACCGACGAGGTGGCTGCTACTTCGAAGTTTGATTTTGCGCAGGGCGAGTACGAGGTTCTGTCCCGTGCGGATCACTTTGCAAACTATGCGGAGGCGGTAGCCGCTCCGACCAGCTATGAGCTGCCGGAAGAGGCGATGGCGACTCTGTACAACGATCACAACTGGAATCCGGAGGACTTCAACAATCCGGACGACGTTATGCCGGTAACCGGTGCGGACAACGGCTTAAAGCTGGCTGATCTGCGCGGTGCGGACTATGACGACGAGCGCTGGGAGCTGCTGCTCGATCAGATGACAGTCGCTGAGATGGACGACATGATCGCCCTCGGCGGATACCAGACCAAGGCAGAGGCGAGCGTGGACAAGTACGCGACCATCGACTGCGACGGCCCGGCTTCCATCAACAACAACTTTACGGGAGTTTCTTCCATCGGTTTCCCGTCCGAGATCATCATCGCATCCACCTTCAATGTCGATCTGGCGCGCCGCTACGGCGAGAGCATCGGACGCATGGCGAGCGAGATGAACGTTACCGGCTGGTATGCACCGGCGATGAACGCACACCGTTCCGCATTTGACGGACGTAACTTTGAGTACTATTCCGAGGACAGTGTCCTCTCCGGCTACATCGGCGCTTACTCCATCGCAGGCGCACAGAGCTACGGCGTCTATGCGTATATGAAGCACTTTGCGCTGAACGACCAGCAGATCGCACAGAGCGAGATGCTCTGCACATGGGCAGACGAGCAGGCGATCCGTGAGATCTATCTGCGCCCGTTCGAGCTCAGTGTCAAGATCGGCGACTGCAAGGCGGTTATGTCCAGCTGGAACTACATCGGCAACCAGTGGGCGGGCGCGTGCTCGGCACTGCTCAACGATGTGCTGCGCAGCGAGTGGGGATTCCGCGGTATGGTAATCACCGACGGCTTCCACTTCACCGATTACATGGATTCCGATATCGCGATCCGCAACGGCTGTGACCTGATGCTCAAGAACTACGACGTGGCAACGAACCATCTGACCGATACGACGAGTGCGACGAGTATTCTGGCAATGCGCCAGGCGAGCAAGAACATCATGTACACCGTGGTAAACAGCCGCGTGTATGATCCGTCCAACGTGGCGACTACGCCGGTATGGCGCACCGCAATGATCGCGGCGGATGTGGTTCTGGGTATCCTGATTGTCGGCCTTGAGGTTCTGGCAGTCAGAAGCTACAAAAAGAAGAAAAAAGCACAGGCATAAGAAATCCGATGCTGCCGCACTGACCGGCAGACCGCCTCTGGCGGACTGTGTCAGACGCAGTGTGTGACTGGGAAGAGGGTTTTCTGTGTCAGTGAGAATGAGAGGCGGCCGCCTCGTCCGGGTATCCGGGCGGGGCGGCCGCCTTTTTGTCTCACAGGGCGTGCGTCACGGGCTGCAAAGACGCTGGCGCGCAGACCAGACGTTCCCCGGGGATCGCGCTGCGGAGGGCTCCCCTTTGCCATGTCAGTTGTGCAGGAAAACCGGCAGATTATGTAAAAGATCCTTTTCCGGCAGAAAAATGTGATAGAGTGAGTACAGCGCGGGGGATACCGAGGGAACGATGCGGGAAGAGCCGGGCTTTGGAGCAAACGCGGACAGAAAGCGGTCTCCGGCACAGACGCCGCGTCAGGGAAACGGTCTCTGACACAGGCGCGGCTGCTCCGGGAAACAGACAAAAAGAGGCATGGAAAAGGAGAGATTATTTTATGAAAAGCATCAGACAGTGGATCGCAGATCATCCCAATCTCTGGGAGTTTATTCTTTTTAACGTTTTATCGAACTGTGCGACGGTGGTCAATTTTGTTGTGATGTGGTTGTGTACGGGATTTATCTTTACGGCGTTCAGGAACCAGCCGTTTTCTTTTTTCATCTTCCACTATACGAATGTGGAGAGCGATCTGGGACTCTGCGGCTTCCTGAGCTTTCTGGTGGCGACGGCGGCGGCGCAGACTGTGAATTTCTTTGTGCAGAAGAATCTGGTGTTCAAGTCGAGCGCTGACTTCTCGAGGGCGGTGCCTCAGTTCATCGTGCTGGCGGTGGTGCTGGTGATCGTGTCGGCGGCGCTTCCGGCCTACAGCCAGGCGCTGTTTGTTTCGTGGGGAATTTCGGCGGCGCTTGCTCCCACGCTTGCGAATATCGTGAATATTCTGGCACAGGTTGTGATCAGCTATCCGGTGATGAAATTTGTGATTATGAAGAAATAAAAAGAGGAGCGTTGCAAAACTACCGTATCACATCCGGAAAAGCGCTTTGTGGATTTTCTGGCGCGGTTCGGGCGCAGAACGTTTTGACAGGGAGGAGACTATGAAACACGCGGATTTACTGGCAAAAATGACAATAGAGGAGAAGGCGGCGATCGTGAGCGGCGCGTCGGAGTGGGAGAGCCGGGCGGTCAGCCGACTGGGGATTTCGTCTCTGTTTTTCTCCGACGGCCCTCACGGAGTGCGCAAGCAGGAGGGGGCGGGAGATCACCTCGGACTGAATGCTTCCCTGCCCGCGACCTGCTTCCCCACCGCGGCGACTGTGGCGAACAGCTGGGATGAGGAGCTGGGGCGCGAGCTAGGAGAGGCGCTCGGCGAGGAGGCCGGATCCCAGGGGGTGGATGTCCTGCTGGGGCCGGGGCTCAACATCAAGAGAAGCCCGCTCTGCGGCCGGAATTTTGAATATTTTTCAGAGGATCCGTATCTGGCGGGCAAGATGGCGGCTTCCTATGTGCGCGGAATCCAGAGTAAGGGGCTGTACGCCTGCCCGAAGCACTTCGCGGTCAACAGCCAGGAGCTGCGCCGCATGGCGATGAACGCGGTGCTGGACGAGCGGACGCTCCGGGAGATCTACCTGACCGGCTTCGAGATCGCGGTGAAGGAGGCGAAGGCCGGCGCGATCATGTCCAGCTACAACGAGGTCAACGGCGTCTATGCGAATGAGAGCGAACATCTGCTGTTGGATATTCTGCGGGGCGAGTGGGGCTTTGACGGAATTGTCGTGACGGACTGGGGCGGATCAAACGACCATGTGCGAGGAGTGGCCTGCCGCTCCAATGTGGAGATGCCGACGCCGGGGCTCGATTCGGCCAGACAGATTCTGGCGGCGCTTGAGAGCGGCGGACTGACCCAGGAGCAGCTGGATCAGTGTGTGGACGATGTGCTGGATGCGGTGCTGACCCTCTCTGCAAACCGGGCGGATCATGTGAAAACCTTTGATAAGGAGGCGCACCATGCGCTGGCGGGAAAGGCGGCGAGAGAAAGCGTCGTTCTGCTCAAGAACGACGGGGAGAAGCCGCTGCTGCCTCTGCCGGAGGGCTGCAGGGTGGCGCTGATCGGTGACTTTGCCATGACGCCCCGGTATCAGGGAGCGGGATCCTCCGTGGTGAATCCGACCCGGATCGAGACGATGGAAGGAATGATCGGAGAGTATCCTCTCGTCTGCGTGGGCTGCGTGCAGGGATACCGGCGCGACGGCGAGGCGGATGAGGCGATGAAGAAGACGGCGCTGGATCTGGCGCAGATGGCGGATGTCGTGCTCTACTGCTTCGGTCTGGACGAGCTGAGCGAGTCGGAGGGACTCGACCGCACGCATATGCGGATTCCCCAGAACCAGATTGCGCTGCTGGAGGCGCTGGTGCAGGTGAATCCCAACATCGTGGGCGTGCTCAGCGCGGGCTCCTCGATTGAGATGCCGTGGCAGCACTGCTGCGCGTCGATTCTCCACGGCTATCTCGGAGGACAGGCGGGAGCGGGGGCGATGCTGGATGTTCTGACCGGCAGGCACAATCCTTCCGGCAGACTGGCCGAGACGTATCCGATCCGCTACGAGGACACGCCGGCCTTCCGGAACTTCCCGAGTATCGAGCGAAACAGCGAGTACAGGGAAGGGCTGTTTGTGGGATACCGCTATTATGACACGAGCAGGGTGCGGGTGCAGTATCCCTTTGGGTTCGGTCTTTCCTATACGGAGTTCTCTTACAGCGATCTTCAGGTGGAGGAGGACGGTGTCCGTGTGACGATTCGCAACACGGGGGAGCGGGATGGTTCGGAGGTCGTGCAGCTCTATGTGGCGGCGCCGAAGGGCCGGATTTTCCGTCCGGAGAAGGAGCTGAAGGGATTTGCCAAGGTATTCCTGAAGGCGGGAGAGAGCAGAGAGGTATGGATTCCCTTTGATGACAAGACGTTCCGTTACTGGAATGTGGGGACGAACCGCTGGGAGATCGAGGCCGGGACGTACCGGATCCTCGTCGGCGCGAGTGTGGCGGATATCCGTTTGGAGGCGCAGATCGAGCGGGAGGGAACGACGGAAGTGATGCCCTATGAGGCGGAAGCGATGCCCGCCTACTATTCGGGTATGGTGCAGGAGGTCTCCGACGAGGAGTTTACCCGTCTTCTCGGTCACGCCATTCCGGACGGCAGATGGAGTGGGGAACTGACGGTCAACGATGCGATCTGCCAGCTCTACTACGCAAAAAGTGCGCTGGCGCGGCTGGTCTATCGGATTCTGACGAATCTGAAGAAAAAGAGCGAGGCCAAAGGCAAGCCGGATCTGAACATTCTCTTTATCTACAACATGCCTTTCCGCGGCATTGCCAAGATGACGGCAGGCGCCGTGAGCATGGAGATGGCGGACGGTATGGTGGACGCGGTCAACGGCCATCTCCTGCGCGGACTGAAAAAGATCATCGTCGGATACTTCCGCAATCAGAAGAAGAACAAGGAGTATGAGAAGAAGCTGAACGGATAGGGAGAGACAACGAATCGGGAGGTCCACAACGGATCTCCCGACTTGTTTTTCAGGGAATCGGGATCAGGATCTGCAGGGTGAACCAGTTCTCACGGGTCTGCAGCGTCATCGTGCCGCCGTATTTCTGGGCGGCGTGGCGGATACTCTTGAGACCGTAGCCGTGATAGGCTTTGTCAGTTTTGGTAGTCAGAGGGAGCTGCCCCTGGGTCAGGGACAGCTCCGTGTCCGTGTAGTTCTCGCACTGGATCACCAGGAAGCGGTTCTGACGGCGCACGGTCAGGGTGATCAACCGCTTTTCCGGATCGGAGAAGCGGGAGACGCACTCGATGGCGTTGTCCAGCATGTTTCCGAAAATCGAGCAGATATCCTTGACGTGAAGGAAGGCAACGAGATTCCCATCCGCCATACAGGTGAAGTGAATATCGTTCTGCAGGCAGTAGGTGCTCTTGGTGGTGAGCAGCACGTCGAGCACGTTGTTGCCCGTGTTGGAGAGAGCTTCCTGTGTCAGAATCGCCTCCTCCATTTCCAGGAGATACTGCTCCTTTTTGGCGGGATCCTGCTCGGCGCGGATTGCGATCATGTAGTGCTTTAAGTCGTGGAATTCCCGGCGCAGCAGTTCAATATTATCCACGGAGAGCCGGTACTGATCGTACTGGCGCTGGAGAATGCCGTTCATGGCCTGATTCTCGCTGCGCATCCGCAGTTCCTCCCGCCGGTCCTGCAGGGCGTACAGCATGACGAGTCCGCAGAAATCCACGAGAGTGCGCACATAGAGGATCGAGCTGGCGGCGGTGGAAAAGGGAGTGTTGGGCGCGGCGAAGCTCAGATTTCCGAGTGAAAACGAACAGAGGGCGATCAGGGCGGAGACAGTCAGTTCTCTGACATCGGTCTCCTCCGCCGGATCGCGCTGGACAAAGTGGCTGCGCTCCAGCCGGTAGAAGAGAAAGAGAGCGGAGGGGTAGAGCAGGAGCATCAGAAGAACCGACCAGATCTGCCCGACATGGAAATTGGTCTCCGCCCAGACGTAGAGCTGCCACTGCAGAGAGGCGGTGAACTCCGCGAGGACGAAGGCGTGCAGACAGCAGTCCAGAAGAAGAGGACGGCTCTCCCGGCAGGCAAAAGTGAGGAAGAGATACATGAGCAGGAGAGCGCCCGCCATACAGGGAATCCAGAACCAGAGCGGGAGAAGGCCCGCAATCGTCTGATAGGCGGCGAAAACAAGAAGGCCGCCCGCAAGGGACGCGCCCAAGCGGATCCCCTGAAAACGGCGGCGCAGCAGAAAGATATAGACGAGGCAGGCGCCCCATTCCGCAAGGGCGGTGTAGAGGCGGGGGGTATCCATCAGTTCGGACAGGGTCATCGGTTCACTCCTCCCATGTAATCGGTCAGCGATTCCATAAATCCCTTTTTGTGGGTGCGGCTGACGGGCAGCTCCAGACCGTCGGAGAGCAGGACGCTGCTCTGCAGAACGCCGGTGACGTGCTGGAGATTCAGAAGATAGGCGTTGTGGCATTTGACAAAGCCGTTCTCTGCGAGTTGGCTCTCCATGCGTTTCATCGGGCCGGGGGTGCGGAACTCGCCCTTCTCCGAGTGGACGATAAGATTGTGACGCTGGCTCTCGATATAGTAAATCTGATCGCAGTCGAGCCGCAGATAGCCGCCCTCCACATCAATATTCAGGTAGGCTCTGGACTGACGCTGCGCGACCTGCCGGATCGCCTTTTTCAGGATCTGGGAAAAGGCGAGGTAGGAGACGGGCTTGACGACGTAGCCGAGGGCGTCCACCTGATAGCCTTGCACAGCGAACTGCACGGTGGAGGTGATGAAAATCAGAGCGACGTCCTCATCGAGGGCGCGGATCTGCTCCGCGGCGCTCATGCCGTCGAGATGCTTCATCTGAATGTCGAGCAGGATGATATCCTGATCCGAGCGATAGTCGGAGACGATATCCAGCCCGTCGCAGAACGTACTGATCTGAAAGGAGACGCCGTTTTCCTGCCCATAGCGGCGCAGGTACTCCTCGAGTGTGTGGGTATAGGCTTTTTCATCCTCGACAATGGCAATTCGGATCATAGGGAGACCTCGCTTGAATTTTTCATGGGGATAACGTATGATCAGTGCACAGTGGTTACGCTGTTAGCTATATCAGTTAAGCCCGCGCTATTCGAGGGGCCGCGCTGCCGCGCTTTCCGCCGCTTCGCGGCTGCCTTTGCTCATGACTGGCGCTCCCGGCTGGCTGAACTGTTGCTATTTATTGTATAGGATTATACTGGGAAATGCAAAGCGAAACAGAGGGGCCTGCCACTGGGGACGGTATTCTGTCCGCGGCAGAGTGCAGGACGCAGAGTGAGTCAGCTGTCGCCGAAGAGGATCGGAAGTGATGCTGCCTGCGGCGGTGAGCAGCGGGAACAGGAAAACAAAAAGAGAGAAACAAACAGAGAGGAGGAGACGGCTTATGAAGAGAATGGTTATGGTGATTGTGGCGATGGTGATGATTACAGGGATCGTGATCACGGCGATCTGCACGCCGCAGGAGGACTAAGCGGCATACTGCGGGCAATGCCCGCCTCTGGGGATAGCAGCCGCCGTGTCCGCGGGAGGCATTGGCACACTGAGCAGCTGCCGGAGTGCGGTCTGGCTTACCCCAGAAGCGGCAGGATCCAGGTGCTCCAGAACCAGCTGACCGGCATTACCAGCACCATGGCCGGAATCATGTCCGCGGTGGGGAACATTTTCAGGTGAATCATGCGAAAGCCCGTGGCCAGCATGATGAATCCGCCGGCGGCCATGAAATCATGGATCATATCCGGCGTGGTCATCGGATAGAGAAGGCCCGCCGCGAGATACAGAGCCAGAAAGATCACGATCTGCGGAACCGCGATCAGTGCGACGACAGCGCCGAGGGTACAGGAAAAGATCAGGGCGGTGAACAGATCGAGGATGGACTTGGCGATCAGAATACTGTGGTCTCCGGTCATACCCGAGACGATGGAACCGTAGATTCCCGTGCCGCTGGCGCAGAACAGGACGATGACTGTCACAAGCGTGTCTGTGAATTCCTGTTCGGGAAGCGTGCGGGAGGCGGAGGGGAGGAGACGGGAGACGGCGCGCTGCATCAGCCCGGCTCCCTGCCGGATCCTCTCGCCCAGGTGAACGGCCAGCCCGAGGGCGGTTCCTATGATGATAGAGAAGACAACGGCGGGCATATTTTCCATCAGGACAATCGAGCTGACGCCCATTCCCATGGAGCAGAGGCCGAAAATCAGATTCAGCTTTTCTTTAAACTCCAATTTCAGCTTATCTTTGACAAATAATCCGAGAGTTCCTCCGAGAATGATAGCAGCAGAATTGATCAGTACTCCGAATGGCATATGCGTTCCTCCTGTTTTCCTGTGATCGCTGTGGTTCCTGTGGTTGCTGCCGGAACATATCTTATGCGCCGGACCTGCCCGCCAGCCGGTAACGCCGCGCGGACAGCGGTATTTATCATAGCATTGCAGGGCGGGAGACTGTCAAGCGCCTGAAAATGCGCCCGCCCTGTCATATAGCACAAAAAATAAAAACAGAATTTGTGCAGAGTATATAAACTGCCGGTCTTTTGCTGTAACGGAAAAGAGAGAAGGAGACAGTTTGCGCGTTAAAATGCGCAGTTCACGTTTCTGCCATGTACAAATGCGTAGAAATGATAGGATAGAGGGCAGAGATTACCATAAACGAAAGGGAGGACAACAACATGAAGGCGAGAAAGTTATCTTCCGCCATGCGGGGCGTTTCGGCTGTCATGGCTGCCGTGTGTACGCTGACCGTTACCGGTGCGGGGATCGCGGACAGCTACCGCTCGAGTCTCGACGATGTGCTGGGAACACAGAGTTATGTGACTTCGACGAATGAGGGCGCGGTGAAATATGCCAGCGACTACGCGACGGCGGCGGATATGATGGCGGCGGCGAAAGACATTGCGATCCGCGAGGGAGAAGAGGGAACGGTCATTATGAAAAATGACAACGACGTGCTTCCTCTTACGGACGGCGTGAGCGTGGCGCTCTTTGGTCTGGCCGCGTATGCTCCGTATCCGTACAACAGCGGAGATTTAAAGGCGGGCAACGACGACGCGGTGGATCTGGTGCAGGCGCTCACGGACGCGGGCGTTTCCATCGACCAGACGGTGATGGAGTTCTATCAGACGATGATGAACCGTCACGAGGTGCAGACGGAGAACGCGTGGACGGGCGCGATCGAGACGAGCATCGGCTACGATCACATCTATAATACGACAGTGGGGGACATGGTGGACTACGCAATCACCGAGGTGCCGCCGTCGGAGTTCGAAGCGCTTGGCGCTCCGGCGAACTGGCAGTCCATGGTCGACAAGGATAACACGGTGGGCATCTGTGTCTTTGCGAGAGCGGGCGGCGAGTCCAATATGTACGCGCCCGGCAGCGCTGTAAACTACGCGGGCGAGCAGACAGGAGAAGATCCGCTGGCGCTCTCCGAGGATGAGCTGGCAGTGGTGGACGCGGCCAAGGAAGCCTGCGGCAAGGTCGTCGTCCTGATCAATTCCGGCAATACGATGATGATCGGCGACATCGCGGAGGGCGGCGCCCATGAGGTAGACGGAATCGCCTATATCGGCTGCCCGAACGACTATCAGTTCACCGGAATCGTGAACGTGCTGACCGGACAGGTCAACGCGACGGGAGCGCTGCCAGATACATATGTGGCGGATCACGCTTCCATCCCGGCGGTGCAGAACGTGGGCGGCGATTACTACGTGGATTCTGACATCGTGGCGGCAAATGCGGAGAACGGCTACGATCCCCGCTATCCGAATGAGGAAATCTCCAATGTCAGCAGCGCGGGTTCCTTTGGCGGCGGCAGCGCGACGTACAGCGCGGGACAGTACATTGTAGAGGCGGAGGGAATTTACGTCGGCTACAAATACTATGAGACGAGATATTTTGACTCGATCGCCAATCCGTCCTTCCATGCGGATTCCGCAAAGGGGGCGACACAGTCTGACGCGTGGGATTACACGCAGGAGGTCGTCTATCCCTTCGGACACACGATTTCCTATCTGGACTACGAGCAGAAACTGAAGAGCATCTCGGTGGACAAGACGACGGACGGAGAGATCACGGCGGTTGTGGAGGTGACGAACCTGAGCGATCAGGACGGACGTTTCCTCGCGCAGCTCTATGTGCAGCAGCCGTACACCGAGTACGACAGGGAGAACAATGTGGAGAAGTCGGCGGTCATGTTCCTGAACTCCGCGAAGGTGGATGTGGCGGCAGGGCAGACCCAGGAGGTCACGATCACCATCCCGACGAAGTATCTGGCGAGCTACGATTACACGAATGCCAGGACGTATATTCTGGATGCGGGCGACTACTACTTCACGGCGGCAGCAGGAGCGCATGAGGCGGTCAACAACTTCCTCGGCGCACAGGGCATGACGGCGGCAGACGGTATGGACGCGGATGCGGCGGGAAGTGCACTGGTGTGGAACGCCAATACGGAGCTGGATACGACCACCTTTTCCATCGATCACAACACCCAGATTACGAATGTGGCGGACGATGCGGATCTCAACTACTGGACGGGAGAGGACACGGTGACGTATCTCTCGAGACAGGACTGGGATGCGACCTATCCGATCAACTACAACACCGAGGTGGAGATTTCCATCGGCGAGAGTCCGAAGGCGCAGGAGTGGATCGCCGCGCTGCGCGGACAGCAGTACACGATCCAGACTGACAATCCGGCGACAGAGGGCGAGGATCACGGCGTGCGCCTCTCCGGGGAGTATCTCCAGGAGGAACAGCTCTCGAATATCGACGATCCGTACTGGGATGAGCTCGTCTCCTCCATCACGATTGACGAGGCAGTGGGCGCGGTCATCCACGGCGGCAGCCAGAGCGACACGCTCACGAACGTGGACAATCCGATCGTGGGACAGAACGAGGGCGTAAACGGCTTCACCGCCACGTATACGAACGAAGAGACCGGGGAGACGTACCGCTTCAACATCAACTCCCAGACTCTGCTGGGTTCCTCCTTTAATCCGGAGCTGGCCTATGAGTGGGGACTGGTAGAGGGCAACTCCGGCCTGTGGCTCGAGAGATTCCATCTCTGGGGAACCGGTCTGACGCAGCGCAGAACGCCGTACAACGGCCGTAACTACGAGTACATCTCCGAGGATCCGATGCTGACGAACCGGATCGGCTACGGCGTGCTCAGAGGCTGCGCGGAAAAGGGAATCCTGAACGGACCCAAGCACATCGGCTTTAACGACCAGGAGCACAACAGAAACGGCGTGGCGGCTTATATGAACGAGCAGAAGCTCAGAGAGACGGATCTGCGCTGCTTCCAGGGCGGTCTGGAGGACGGCGGCGGTCTGGCGGTCATGGTGGCCTTCAACCGGATCGGCGCGACGAACGCGGCGCACTACGCACCGATGATCCAGAACATTCTCCGGCAGGAGTGGGGCTTTACCGGCGTCATCTCCACGGATATGATGAACAATTCCTATTACTTCACCCCGGAATCCATGGTGATGGCAGGCATCACGCAGGTGGCGGACTTCGCCGGCGAGGATAACCACATCAATCTGGGCGAGGGCGGCGTTGACAGCACCTGGGCGTACATCTCCGAGGACTCGGTGAAAAATGACGCGACGCTTGTGGAGCAGGCGAGAGAGAACCTGAAGTATCAGCTGTATACCTTTGCCAACAGCGCAGTGATGAATATCTCCACGGAGAAGGTAGACGTGTGGTGGGATATCGCGCTGAGAAATACCGCTTATGTCAGCGGCGCGCTGATGATCCTCACCGCTCTGGCATGGCTGGTACTCGCGGTGATGCCTGAAAAGAAGAAGGAGGAAAAGGCATGAGCTTACTCAAAAAGCAAACGGCGGGGAGCCTGATGACCCTGCTTGCGCTGCTCCTTGCAGTGGCGGCGCTGATCGTTTACAACGTCAATATCGCGGGAGAGGGCTATTTCCAGAACGCGGCGGTCAGAGCGGCCGTCACCTATCCGGTGATCGCGATTGTTCTGCTGGCACTCGCTCTTGTGGTGGGGCTGCTGCCGGTTTCCGGCATTGCGGCAGCAGTGACGGAACTGCTCTCCGGTGTGATGCGGATTGCCGCACCCGCCTGCTGCGTGGCGGCGGCCATGTTCCTGATCGATGCCAGAGGAGAGGGATTTGCGTTCATCTATT
This sequence comes from Eubacteriales bacterium, assembly GCA_030524225.1. Lineage (GTDB taxonomy): Bacteria > Bacillota > Clostridia > Lachnospirales > Lachnospiraceae > CAG-791. The sequence continues at coordinate 22,459 of JAUNGV010000024.1, read as the reverse complement.
TCTCCAATGAGGAGGTGCTGCAGGAGGTACAGACCGCGGCCAATCTCTCCTCGGCGCACGGAGCGATTGCCAACGTCGCGGTGCTGGCAGCGGCGGCTCTCGTGGGAATCATAGCGGCGTTCTTCGGAATGAGGAAGAAGACGGCGTAGGATAGTAATGAAGTCATCCGCAGAGATGACACAGGGCAGACGGAGAGGAACATTCTCCGTCTGCCATTTATCAAAAGGAACCGGGACGGATGAAAAAGCTGGATTTTAACGAACACTGGAAATGGAAAAGACTGGAAGAGCCGGGGGAGGGCGAGCGTGTGACGCTTCCCCACGACGCGATGTGCCGCGAGAGACGCTCGCAGGAGAGCAGAGGCGGTCACAATATCGGATGGTTTGAGAGCAGCGATTACGTTTACGAGAAGGAATTTGACGTGCCGCAGGAGGACCGCGGCAAGACGATGATGTTGGAATTTGAGGGCGTGTACCGCAATGCCGAGGTCTATGTCAACGGGCAGAAAGCGGCGTACCGGCCCTATGGATATACGAACTTTTATGTGGATCTGACGGCGCTGGTGCGCTACGGGGAGCGCAACAGCGTCCGGGTGATCGCCAGAAACGCCGACCAGCCGAACAGCCGGTGGTACACGGGCTCGGGCATTTACCGGCCGGTATGGCTGTATGTGGGAGGAGAGCAGTATGTGGCGGCGGACGGCGTGCGGATCCGCACCCTCTCCTGCGGCAGTCAGACAGAACCGGCGAGAATCGCCGTCGGGATCCGGACGGCGCGGCCCGGAGAGGTCAGTGTGGAAATCACGGAGCCGGGCGGCCGTCTCGTGGCGGCGGCGACGGCGCAGAGCAGAGAAGAGGAGGGCGGCGCGGCAGGCGGCGGACGCGGTGCAGAATGCGGCACGGAGAATGGCGCGGCAGGCGGCGGACGCGGTGCAGGGGACGGCGCATCGGACAGCAGACACGGCACGGAGCGCGCGCGCTGCTTTGCGCAGCTGACGATAGAGATCCCGCACGCACAGCGCTGGAGTCCGGCGCAGCCCCGGCTGTATACCTGCACGGTGCGCTGCGGGGAGGACTGCGTGAGCGAGCGGTTCGGTATCCGGACCCTCGGCTGGGACGCGGCGCGGGGACTGACGATCAACGGGGAGCGGGTGATTCTGAAGGGAGCCTGCATCCACCACGACAACGGGCCTCTGGGCGCCTGTGCGTTTCCGGAAGCGGAGGAGCGCAAGATCCGTCTCCTGATGGAAAACGGGTACAACGCGGTGCGGAGCGCCCACAATCCCTGCTCGAAAGCGATGCTCGAGGCCTGCGACAGACTGGGCATGCTGGTGATGGATGAGTATACGGATATGTGGTACATCCACAAGAACCGATATGACTACGCCTCTTATATGGAGGACTGGTGGCGGCAGGATCTGGCGGACATGGTCGCCAAGGATTACAATCATCCCAGCGTGGTTCTGTATTCGACCGGCAACGAGGTGGCGGAGACCGCGCAGAAGAGGGGAATCGCGCTGACAGGGGCGATGACGGAATACCTGCACGGGCTGGATGAGAGCCGCCCGGTGAGCTGCGGCATCAATATTTTCTTCAATCTGCTCTACAGCATGGGACTCGGCGTATACAGCGACGAGAAGGCGAAAAAGCAGGAGGAGCAGGCCGGAGCGCCCGGCAAAAAAGCTGTGGGGAGCGAATTCTACAACACGATGGCGGGGCTGCTGGGCGATAAGGCGATGAAGATCGGCGCCACCCTCTATCCCTGCGACGTCAAGACACGGGACGCCTATGCGAATATGGATGTGGCGGGTTATAATTACGGGATTTACCGCTATCGTCATGATCTGAAGAAATATCCGGAACGGCTGATTCTGGGAAGCGAGACGTTCTGCCGCGACGCCTATCTGTTTTATGAGATGGCAAAGCGGGAAGAGAGGATCATCGGGGATTTCGTCTGGGCCGGCATGGACTATATGGGGGAGGCCGGGATCGGCGCATGGGAATACGCGGACTATGCCCCTTCGGCAAAGGACGGAGAGAACGGGCGCGTGGCGGACGGATCGGATCCGGGATGGCTGACCGCCGGAAGCGGTCGTCTCGATATTCTGGGATTCGCCCACGGAGAGGCGGCCTATACGCGGGTAGCGCTGGAGAAGGAGCGGGGGCCGCTGCTGGCGGTGCGTCCGGTGTATCAGAAAGGCGCGCACTCCCCGTCGGCGTGGAAGATGACCGACGCGATGGAGAGCTGGAGCTGGGACGGGTGCGAGGGCGAGCGCGCCAGCGTGGAGATCTATGCGAGAGCCCACGCCGTCGAACTGTTCCTGAACGGCAGGAGCCAGGGGAGGAAGCGGATGAAGCGTACCTGCGCCGTTACGTTCCGGATTCCCTATGAGAGCGGAGAACTGCTCGCCCTCTCCTATGACAGCGAGGGAAAAGAGATCGGGCGCTGCGTCCTGAAAACAGCAGGAAAACAGACGCGCCTGACGATGCAGCCGGAGAGTGAGAGGCTGCAAAAAGGAGGAATCGGTTATCTGCGGCTGCGCTATACCGATGAGAACGGCGTCTGGAAACCGATGGAACGCCGCCATATGCAGATCCGCGTGGAGAACGGAACGCTGCTGGGCTTCGGAAACGCCTGCCCGTACAACCCGGACGGATACTGGAAGGAGTCGGCGACGACGTATTACGGCGAGGCGCTGGCAGTGGTGCGTGCGGCACAGGAGGAAAGCGTGCGGATTACGGTGACGGACGAAGACGGCGCGCATGAACTGGAGTGGCCGGTGCGATAGGGATCGCCGCGTGATGCGGAGAGCGGTATGGATGCGCGGCGGCTGTGCGGCGCGGAGAGCGGTATGGATGCGCGGCGGTTGTGCGGCGTAGATAGAGACGGGAGCGCGGCGGCCGTGTGCTCCGGAATGGAGAATACCATGTTGGAGATCAGGAAATTTACATGTGAAAATCTGGCAGAGGGCTGTGTGACGGACGAGAGGACGCCTCACTTTTCCTATGCGGCGCAGAGTGAGAGGCAGGGGGCGTATCTGGTGCGGATGCGTCTGTCGGTGAACGGTTGGCAGGTGCAGGAGTCGGGGGATGCGGCGGAACCCGTCAGACAGATCGCCATTCCCTATCAGGGAGCGCCGCTGTCTCCGTTTACCGAATACGAGGCGCAGCTGCAGATCTGGGACGACGCCGGGGAGACGGCGGTGCGCACGCTCCGGTTCGAGACAGGGCGTCTGGATGCGCCGTGGCAGGCACAGTGGATCAGCGACCCGTCGTATTCCTTTACGGAAAAAAGGGTGTCGCCGGTTCCGATGATGTTCCGCAGGCGGTTTGCGGCGCGGGGAGAGATCCGCAGAGCGAGACTTTATGCGACGGCAATGGGGATTTACGAGCTGTGCGTGAACGGGCAGAAGGCGGGGGACGAGTATTTCGCCCCGGGCTTTACCTCCTACCGGAGCAGGCTCCAGTACCAGACCTACGATGTGACCGGCCTGCTGCAGAGAGAGAACGAGATCGCGGTGACCGTGGGCGGCGGCTGGGCGGTGGGGTCCTTCGTCTTTACGAGAAAGAACCGGATCAGCGCGGACCGGCAGGCTCTGCTGCTGGAACTCAGGATGACGTATGAGGACGGCTCCGAGGAGATCATCGGCACGGACGCCGGCTGGGAGGTGACGGAGGAAGGCCCGTACCGCGAGGCGGATTTCTACGACGGAGAGACGTACGATGCGACGGTGGATCCGGAGAAGATTCACTGGCGCGCCGCGGCGCCGGAGAAGCTGCGGGTGCGCCCGGTTCTCTTTGCGGCAAACGGAGCGCCGGTCCGGGTGCAGGAGCGCATGGAGCCGGTCAGCTGCGTTAAGACACCCCAGGGTCTGGTCTGTGATTTCGGACAGAACTTTGCAGGTGTTGTGGAGCTGACCATCGAGGGCGAAGCGGGACAGGAGATCACGGTCAGACACGCGGAGCTGCTGCGCCCGGACGGAACACTGCAGACGGATTTCCTGCGGACGGCGAAGGCCACCGCGCGGTATATCTGCCGGAAGGGGAGACAGATCTATTCCCCGAGGATGACCTACATGGGGTTCCGCTACGTCTGTGTGGAGGGAATTGAGCCGGAGCGGGTGCAGGTTGCGGCTCTGGCGCTCTCCTCGGATATCGGGAGCAACGGGGAATTCCGCTGTTCCTCGGATCAGTTGAACCGCCTGCAGCAGAACATCCGGTGGAGCGCGCGCTCGAATTTCATGGACATTCCGACGGACTGCCCGCAGCGGGATGAGAGGATGGGCTGGACGGGAGATATTGCGGTCTTTGCCCCGACGGCCTGCTATAATTACGATATGAGCCGCTTCCTCGACAAGTGGCTGGCGGATATGGAGGCGGAGCAGCTGCCCACCGGCGGCATTCCGAATACGATTCCGGCGCAGGGATACGGATTCCCGGCGACGATGCCGACGATGGCGGTGGATTTCTGGGGAGACGCATGCCTGCTCGTTCCATGGGCGGAATATCAGGCGCGGGGCGATCGCAGACTCCTGGAAAACTATTATCCGATGATGAAAAAGTATGTGGACGCCTGCCGTTTCTGGGCGGGACTGTTCAGTGTCGGCAAGCGCCGCTATCTCTGGCATACGCCGTCCGTTCTGCATTTCGGGGACTGGGTGGCGCCGGATTCGCCGCAGATGAGCCAGTGGCAGAGGCGAAGCAAATGGACGGCGACGGCGAGCCTGTGCCACACGAGCGGCCTGCTCTCACAGATTGCCCGGATTCTGGGCAGAGAGGACGATGCCGTAAAGTACGGGGAGATCAGTGAGAAGACGGCGCAGGCCTACTGTGATCTGCTGACTGACGGAAACGGACGCCTCAAAGAGGAATTCCAGAGCGCCTATGTATTGCCGCTTTATTTCCGGATGTTCCCGCCGCAGGTCAGGCAGAAAGCGGCCGACCGGCTGGCGCAGCTGGTGGAGCAGGGGAATTATACGATAGGGACCGGTTTTCCGGGAACGCCGTACATTCTCTTTGCTCTGGCGGACAACGGCAGAGTGGAGGACGCCTACCGGATGCTGCTGTGTGAGGAGTGCCCGTCGTGGCTCTATGAGGTCAGGATGGGGGCGACGACGATCTGGGAGCGCTGGGACGGACTCGACGAGAGCGGCAATTGCCCGATCGGGGACGACGGCACGGATACGATGATCTCGTACAATCACTATGCCAGCGGGGCGGTGGGGGATTTCCTCTACCGCAGGGTCGCGGGGATCGAGGCGACGGAGCCGGGATACCGCGCATTCCGGATCCGTCCGTTGTGGAATGAGAAGCTGTGCGCGGCGCGGGGGAGTCTCGAGACGCCCTACGGCAGAATCGTCTCGGACTGGACGGTGCAGGAGCGTTCCTTCTATATTAATGTCGAAGTGCCGGTGGGATGCGTCTGCTCGCTGGAACTGCCGGATGGAAGCAAAGAAACGCTGCAGGCGGGAATCTACGGGAGAACATGCGAACTGCCGGCAGGACGGATGCGCCCGGGTGTTGAAAAAGGATAAGGAAAGAGGAAACAGAAGATGGAGAGGCAAAAGAAGGACTTCTGGAACAATCCCCTGCTGGGGTCTAAAATCAACTCGTCAAAGGTGAAGATGCCGGAGATGCTGATCGGATACTTTATCGGGCCGTTCGGGGCACTGCTGGCGTCGGGAATCTTTACGAGCATTCTGCAGAATTATTTTACGGATGTGCTGAAGCTGAACCTGACGTTCCTGACGACGCTCCAGCTGGCGTCCACGATCCTGATCGTGGCGGCGAACCTGATTGTGGGGCAGCTGATCGAGCGCACGAAGACGATGGCGGGCAAGGCGAGACCATGGATCCTGCTCTCGGCGCTGACGATGTCCGTCGCGAGCGTGCTGATGTTCATCGTGCCGTTTGAGGGAACGGCGAAGATGGTCTGGGTGGCGATTGCGTACAACCTGTTCTACGCCGTTGCGTATCCGATCTACAACACGGCGAACTCCACGCTGATTCCGCTTTCGACACGGGACAGCAAACAGAGGGGAGCGCTCGCTTCGTTTACGAATATTGCAGGACTGGGCGTGATGGGAGCGGGCTCTATGGTATTCCCGATTCTCGTCTCGTTTGCCCTGAAGGAAAATCAGCATCTCTGGTTTCTGGCGATGCTGGCGATCGCGATTTTCAGCGCTCTGACGATCTATCTGCAGTTCCTGTTTACGAGGGAGCGCGTGACGGAGGAACTGCGCGCGCGTGGTGCAGGCGCGGCAGAGGAGACCACGGCGGAGAGGATTGGCGGTGCGCTGGAACGCACCGTGGAGCAGGTCGGAGGTGCGGAAGCAGCCGCGGCAGAGGAGGTCGCTGCGGCGGGCAGTAAGGCGCCCTCCCTCTCCCGGCAACTGCGGGCTGTGACGGGAGAACGGACCTGGTGGGTTGTGATGCTCTTCTATGTGGGCTTTCAGTGGAGCGGTGCGCTGAAGAACGGTTCGATGTCCTACTTCTGCAAGTGGGTGCTCGACAATTCCTTTTTCGGAACCGCGGACGCATGGGGGGCCTCCCAGTCCCTGCTGGCAATTATGGGCGCGGTGCCGATGGCTCTGGCGGCTGTTGCGGTCGCACCGCTGTGCAATCGTTTCGGCAAACGGCTGATCTGCATGGCAGGTATGCTGCTCGGCGCGCTTGGCGGTGTGATTGCGATCATGGGCGGCAGTCAGATCGTTCCGGTCGCGATCGGCGTAGCGCTCAAATGCCTCGGCTCCGCACCGGCCTGCTATATGATTCTGGCGCTGCTCGCCGATGTGATCGATCACATTGAATTCAAGAGCGGACTGCGCACGGACGGACTGACGATGTCGATTTACAGCTCGATCATGGTGGCGGGAACGCCGGTCTGCAACGCGATTTTCAGCGCGATCCTGAACGGCTGCGGCTACAATCAGAATGCGGATGTGGCGCTGGGCACCGCCGGGCAGACGGCGCTGGTACAGTCCGCGATTTCGGTCAGCTACATCTGGGTGGAGACGATCGCCTATGTGGTCTGCGCGGCTCTTATTTTCTTCTTTACCATTGAAAAGGATCTGCCGCAGGAGCAGCAGGCGATCGCGCAGCGGAATCAGAGAGGGTGAGAAGGCGGCGTGTGTCCGGGGGAACGGCAGAGACGGCCGGATCGCGGATGTCCGGTGAACGGCAAAGGCGGTTGGATCGCGTAAGTTCTGTGAATGGCAGGGGATGGGCAGGCGGCGCAGATCTGGTATAATAAGTGTAAACGGGACAGAAGGAGGACATCCATGATCCGCATCGCACTGGTAGAGGACGACGCCGCCTACAGGGAGCAGCTGCAGGAGTATCTGGGACGGTATGAGAAGGACAGCGGTGAGAACTTTCATATCTCCGTCTTTACGGACGGCGATGAGATCACCGAGGAGTACAAGGCGGTTTACGACATTATCCTGATGGATATTGAGATGACGTTTATGGATGGAATGACGGCGGCGGAGCGCATCCGGGAGCTGGATCAGGAAGTCGTCATCATTTTTATCACCAATATGCCGCAGTATGTGATGAAGGGATACACGGTGGACGCCCTGGATTATGTGCTCAAGCCGGTGTCGTACTACGCCTTTTCCCAGCGGATCGATCGCGCGCTGCAGCGCAGGAGAAGGCGTACCAGAAAGTATGTATCTGTGCCGATCCGGGGCGGGATTCAGAAGCTGGACGTCTCGGAGCTGACCTATATTGAGGTGCAGAATCATGACCTGCTCTATCATACACAGACGGAGAGCTTTCTGACGAAAGGGGCGCTCTCGGAGGTGGAGGAGAGACTGCAGCCGCTTCACTTCTTCCGCTGCAATAAATGCTATCTCGTCAATCTGGAATATGTGGAAAAGGTGCAGAACAACGACGTTCTGGTGGGCGGGACATGGATTCAGGTCAGCCGTCCCCGCAAAAGGGCGCTGCTGGATGCGCTGAACGACTACATGAACGAGGTGAGCAAGTGATGGGACGGATAGCGGTGGATCTGAGCAATACGCCAGGAATTTATTATGTGATCGCGTATTTTCTGAGCAGTTGCCTGTACATTGCAGTGAATCCCAAACGACTGACCGGTGTGCGCCGCGCGGGAGTGCAGCTGGCATTTCTGCTGGTGCTGGGCGCGTTTATGGTGGCGACAGATGGCATTGACAGGCGCTTTTTTATTCCCTGTGTGCTGACAGAGGTACTGCTGCTGGGGCTTTCACTCTATCTCTGCTGCCGGCTGGACTGGAAAAAGGCGGTGTATTTCACGATCCGCGCGTTTATGCTCGGGGAGTTTGCCGCCTCTCTGGAATGGCAGCTGTTCTACTTCGGGCTGACGAACTGGAACCTGCGGCTGCATATGGGATGGAACCTGCTGTTCCTGCTCGTTTCGCACGGCGCGGTGTTTGCGGTGATGTACTTTCTGGAACGGAATTACCGCGAAGAAAATGAGGCGCTGCGCATCACGGGACGGGAACTGCTGGTATCGCTCTTTCTGGGAATTTCCGTGTACGCCGTCAGCAATGTGAGCTACGCCATGCAGGGAACGCCGTTCAGCAGTCAGTTTCCCGCGGAGATCTTTATCATACGCACACTGGCGGATCTGGGAGGCGTGGGAATGCTCTATGCGTATCACATGCAGCTGCAGGAACTGCAGGCACGGGTGGAGAAGAACTTTCTGCAGAGCATGCTGGAGCTCCAGTATGAAAATTATAAAAATTCGGCGGAGAGCGTGGCGCTCGTCAATCAGAAATACCACGACCTCAAGCATCAGATCGCCTATCTGCGGAATGTGGTGGACACCGAGGAGAAGAACGCCTATCTGGATCAGATGGAGCAGGAGATCCGCTCGTACGAGGCGCAGAACAAGACGGGCAATAAAGTGCTGGATACGATTCTCACGACGAAGAGTCTGCAGTGCCAGCGGCAGGGGATCAGTCTGACCTGCGTGGCGGACGGGAAGGAAATCGGATTCATGAATCCGATGGATATCAGCGCGCTCTTTGGCAACGCCCTCGACAATGCGATAGAGAGCGTGAAGAAGATTTCCGATCCGGAAAAGCGGCTGATTCACCTCTCCGTATCAAAGCAGAAGAATTTCGTGCGGATCCGCGTGGAGAATTGTTTTGAGGGAGAGATCCGCTTTGAAAACGGTATTCCCGTCACCTCCAAGAAGGACAAGGCGTTCCATGGCTTCGGAACCAGGAGCATCCGCCGGATCGCGGAGAAATACGGCGGTTCCATGACCATCGATACGAGAGGAGACTGGTTCGAACTGCGGGTTCTGCTGCCGGTGTGAAGCGATCAGGAGATGCGGTGACGTGGGAGAGTCTGCGCAGGCGTTTTGCGGCGGATGACTCGGCAGGTGACTCACAGAGGAAATGCAGGGCAGTTCAGATAGCAACAAAGAAGACGGCGCTGCCGTCCGGTCCCAATTGGGAATGCCGGACGGCAGCGCCGCTTTGTGTGTATGTGGTTTTTTGCAGAATTATTCCGCGTTCAGATAGACTTCTTCGTACTTGGTCTGAATGTCCTGCGCCACGGTCTCGGGATCAATGTCACCGTTTAACATGGACTGCATCTCGGTGTTGCAGACATCCCAGACAGCCGCGTCTACATAGGAATCATAGATCTCGCAGGGAGTCGTGTCCACATAGGAGTAGTTGTAGAAATCCTGTGTGAGCTGATCGAATTTGCTCAGATCGATGTCAGCGACCTGGGTCAGTCCGCCGAGCGCATAATTCTCTCCGACGTAATTCGCATAATCCGGGCCGGTGAGCTTGTAGGCGAGATCGATGCAGGCTGCCAGCTTGTCGGGATCCTCCGCGACTTTGGCGTTGATCGCCACGCAGGAAGCGGTGCCCAGATCCTGGCTCTTGGGATCATAGGTGGCGTCCGAAGGCTGCGGAAGAGGAGCAAAACCGATGTTGGAGCGCTTCTCCTCGTCGTCCAGCAGAGCGTCCGCCATGTAGGTGACATCCCAGTTGCCGCCGATGAAGGCAGCAGCGTCGCCTGCGATGTAGTACTCACGCGCATCCTCATTCGTGACAGCGTTGAAATCTTCATTGAAGATGCCGCTCTGGAAAATTTCCTGCGTGAAAGTCAGTGCGGAGACGAACTCATCGTCGGTGAAGCTCGCGCCGCTCTTGTCGATGATCGACTGGAACCAGTCGCGTCCGGTGTAGCGGTTGCCGATGACGCTCAGGAAGTTGGACTCTGCCTGCCACTGACCGCCGTTGCCGAATGCGATTGTGTCGATGCCCTGCTCATCGAAGTAAGAGTCTGCGGCCAGAACGTCCTCCCAGTTGTCGGGGAAGGTGTCGTAACCGGCGTCCGCCCACATCTGCTTGTCATAGATCACGACCGAGCAGGTGGCGACGGTGCCCCACGGAAGACCGTAGATCTTGTCTCCATCGAGGAAAGGTGTGAAGTAATCCTGATTGTAATCCTCATAATAAGGGGAATTCTTGACAATATCAGTCATATCAAGGACCAGTCCCTGTGCCGCCCAGCTCTTCGTGTTCATGCCCTGCAGCAGGAATACGTCCGGAAGATCATCAGCCGCCGCCATGGTGGCGATCTGTGTCTTGTACTCCGCGTTGGCGAGGACGTTCTGGGTCAGCGTGATGTCGGGATTCGCCGCCTCCCACTCCTCAATCATCGTGCGCATACCGTCAGCAGCGCCGTTGCTCGCCTGCTCCTCAGCGGTGGAGAAATGCATCAGGCTGATTTCGCCGGTATAAGCCAGCGCGTCGCCGGATGCGGAGGAATCCTCCGCGGCATCCCCGGTCTGCTCCGTGTCTGCTTCCGCCTCTGTCTCATCGGTGTCGCCGGATACGGAAGTCTCCGTTTCGCTCTGTGTGCCCGTGCTGTCGGCGGATGTGGAAGAGCCGCATCCGGCCAGAAGGGTCGCCGTCATCGCGGCGCCGAGCAGTATCGCCAGTACTCTCTTTTTCATGAATGTTCCTCCCTGAAAAATAAAACCATAAAACAAATGATACGTTCGGATTTACCGTTTCCGGTAAATCCGAAATTGGAATAGCTGCGGAACTATAGTAGTCGGGAGGGAGGTGGTGTGTCAATAAAATGAAAGAAATTTATATTCTGAGGAAAGAAATTTATACTTTCGAGTCCTCTGTGCAGGACAGCCGCTTGTACGAGGCGGGAGTCTGCCCGGTGATCTGTTTAAATGACTTGAAGAAATGCGAGGGGTATTCAAATCCGAGACGCAGGGAGATCTCCTGACAGGAGAGGTCTGTGTTGCGGATAAACTCGCAGGCTTTCTCGATTTTCCGCTCTGTGATGTACTGGTGCGGCGAGACTCCGGCATTGATTTTGAAAATCCGGTAAATCTGCGAGTAGCTCAGGTGTTAGTCGGCGGCGAGATCCTGAACCTGAATCGGATGACGGATATTCTCGCTGATGAAACGGACGCAGGCGGCAAAGTGCTCGGAGGTGTCGGGAACCTGCCTGCGGCTTGCGGGATGGCGGGCAAGTAGCCCCATGACCTGATAGAAACCGGAGAGCAGGAATTCCGGGGAGCGCTCCGGACCCCGCGCCAGAAAACAGAGATTTTCCATCGCGGACAAAAGGGCGTTGTCCGCGTCGTACCGGTAGATCGGATGACGGGCACTGAGACGGGCGCGCTCGAGAAAGAGAGAGGCATTTCTGCCGTAAAAACCGATCCAGTACACGGCCCATGGATTCTGGAGATCCGCCTGATACAGAACCTCTGTGTCGGGAGGCACGAGGAAACCGTCGCAGGCTCCGAGGCGGTAGGTATGTCCGCCGACAGTATAACTGCCGCAGCCTCCTGAGATATAGTGGAGAATGTAGCAGTCGCGCCGGATCAGGCCGTTTGTATATCCGGGTCTGGTGTGGGAAAATCCGATATTTCTGAGAACGACATCCAGCCCCTGGGGAAACTCATTCTCCTGCATAAAGTAGTCGGCATAGTTTTTCATAGGATCTCCGTTTCGGTGTGCCCCTTGCGACGGGGCGGTGTAAAGCTCGGATTTGCGTCTGTCAACATTGGGATAGAGCTGTGACGGAGCGCTCAGTGTAGCGGGAGTGATGCTAATCTTCGAAGCGTTGAAAAAGATATAAGAATACTATAAGGGGAGGTAAAGGAGAATACAAGGAGGGAGAAGTTCTGCTTGGCAGACAGGAGCATGTCAGACGGTAAAAATAGAAGAAAACAGACAGATTTTCAATCGGGAGAATTACCTTGTATCCGGAGGAGAATTCCCATATGATAGAATCAGGTATAGGAATTTGAAAAAGAAGTGCGTGATGTTGGAAAGGTGCATGGGGAGGGCAGAAAAGTCCATAGAGTGTTGGGGAAGCATGTGAGGAGTAGCATTCTTTACGAGAAATGGGGGAAAACGTGGGAAGAAATGGGATGCAAGGTTATGAGACATTGGTGAATGATTTAAAAAATCTTATTTATAAGAAACAGTATCACGTCTTAAAATCCGTAAATGCAGAAACGATAAATCTGTATTGGGAGATCGGAGAAGAAATATACAGGCAGCAGTGTGAAAAGGGTTGGGGAAAATCAATTGTTGAGATTTTGTCGAAAGAATTGCAGAAAGAATTTCCGGGAGCCAAAGGGTATTCGGCGGCAAATCTATGGAGAATGAGGACTTTTTATCTTACATACCGTAATTCCGAAAAACTCGCACCGCTGGTGCGAGAAATAAGCTGGAGTAATAACATCATTATTATGGAAAAGTGTAAAGATGATCTGCAGAGAGAATTCTATATCCAAATGGGTAAACGGTATGGATGGACAAAACGTATTCTGGCTAATTTTGTAGAAGCACAGGCATATGAAAAATATTTGCTAAATCAGAGTAATTTTGATTTAACACTTTCCAAAGAACGCAGAATGCAGGCAAAGCTGGCAATTAAAGATGAGTATACCTTCGATTTTGCTGAGCTTTCTCCGGAATATTCGGAGCACGAACTGGAGGTTCAGCTGGTTAATCATATCAGATCTTTTTTGATAGAAATGGGTGGTGATTTCACCTTTATTGGAAATCAGTATCATTTAATGGCGGGAAATAAAGATTTGTATATTGATATGGTGCTGTTTCACAGGCGGCTTCGGAGTCTGGTTGCAATAGAACTAAAGATAGGTGAGTTTGAAGCGGAATATACCGGTAAAATGGAGTTATATCTCACTGTATTGGATGACAAAGTAAAACTGCCAGATGAAAATCCGTCGATTGGTATTATCATATGTAAAAGTAAAGACAAGATCTATGTGGAGTATGCATTAAAACAGACGAATGCTCCAATTGGTGTTGCGACTTACCAATTAAGAAGCACCTTGCCGGAAGATATGAAGGCTATGCTACCAGAACCGGATGAGATTGTAAAACGTCTAAAATTATTTGAGAACGAGTAAAAAAAGGCTTTCTCCGGCGCAGAGCAGGCGTCTGGAGAAAGCTTTTTTTACAATTTCCGCGTAGAAGGTCGCGCAGCTACGCGCCTTGTGTCCCTTACGCGTCCCGATCCTGTGCGCTCTGTGGCTGCGGCGCGCTCTGCCCGAGCTGCTTCCACTCGCGCAGAAGCAGAAATGCGGAGGCGAGTCCGACCAGCAGTCCGGCGAAGGGTCCGGAATAGAGGACGCCCTCGACGCCGAAGAGGTAGGCGAACAGGAAGGTAGCCGGAATGAGCAGAATCAGCTGGCGGAAAATCACGAGGACGGCAGCCGGAGCGGGCTTGCCGATGGACTGCAGGAAGGAACTGCCGACCATCTGGAACGCGTCGAGCACGAGCAGGGCGAGGAAGATCCGCAGGCACTTGACGGAGAATTCGTTGTAAAGGGGATCGGCGGAGCCGAAGATCTGGATAATGCTCATCGGCGCGAGCTGGAACCAGACGGTGGCGACGGCCATGATGGCGAGGGAGAGAAGCAGTACCTTTTTGAGCGTTTCCCTGACGCGGTTATACTGTGCGCTTCCATAGTTAAAAGAGAAAATCGGCTGTGCGCCGGAGCAGAGGCCGGTGACGGCGCACTGCAGGACGGTGAACACCTTCATGGTGACACCGAGAGCGGTCATGGGAATTTCCGCCCCGTATTTGCTGCTCGCGCCGTATGCGACGAGCACGTTGTTCTGAATGGCGATGACGATGACTACGGCGAACTGTGTCACGAAGCTGGAGATGCCGAGCTTTGCAACCCTGGGCATATAGGAGGGGGCGTGGACGAAAGCGTCCCGGTCGAGAGAGACGGTTCTGCAGCCCCGGATGAAGAAATACCACAGATACAGCGCCATATTGACCAGCTGTCCGAGAATCGTCGCCAGAGCGGCTCCTTTGACACCCATGCCAAAGACAAAAATCGTGAGCGGATCGCCGATCAGATTAACGATACAGCCCGCCACAAGTCCCATCATGGCAAAGCGCGGGCTGCCGTCCGCGCGAATCATGCTCATGGCGCAGGAATCGAACGTGCAGAAGAAAATCCCCAGACTGATGATTCGTCCGTAGTCGATGGCGTAGGGAAGCGTGGCCTGCGTCGCGCCGAAGAGCCAGCAGAGGGGCTCGAGGAAGAGATTGAACAGAATCGTCAGTGCAATTCCGACGAGGGCGACGCCCGCAAGACCGGCAGCCGTGCCCCGGTTCGCCTGTTCTTTTTCCCCCATGCCGAGGTGAAGATTCATGTAATTGGCAGCTCCGTCTCCGAGCAGCAGACCGATGGCCACGGCGAACTGGATCAACGGGAAGATCACGTTGGTCGCTCCGTTGCCGAGATACCCGACGCCCTGTCCGATAAAGATCTGATCGACCATGTTGTAGATCGCGTTCAGAACGAGCGAAATGACGCTGGGAACGGAGAAAAACAGTAACAGCTTATTGATGCGCTCTGTGCCGAGCAGTTTGGATTGTTCCATTTGATACTAACCTCCTGAATTACTTTTGCTTTTGATACGAATGGCGGAACAGAGGAACCTGTCCGCGTGTGCCGCCTCTTCCTGCGCGGGAAACATGATGCTGCGGAAGCAGGCGGAGAAGTCGTTCACAGGGAGAACGGCCGCTTTACGGCTGCGTTTCCAGATTGTGAAGCATCTGCCGGGAGACGCGCAGAAAGATCTCCAGATCGTTGGCGGGAATTCCCGCCACGAGATCTGTTTCCAGCTGCGTCAGATCCCGCATCACCTGCTCCTGAGACTGTAGGGCATGGTCGGTGGCCCGGATCTGCTTGTAACGCGCGTCCCCCGGGAGGCTCTCGCGCCGGATCATCCCGTTCTGTTCGAGTTTCTGCAGCAGCTGTGTGGCGCTGGGCGGACGCAGGCTGAATTCCTGTTCGATATCCTTCTGAAAAAGCGTCTCGCCCTCGTGAGCCAGAATGAAGTGAAGCGCGCGGCTCTGCGCGCCGCTGACAGCTTCGCCGACCTCAAAGGTCTGCAGTCGTCTGCGCAGCGTATTGGAGAGCTTTCCGATGAGGCGGGCGGCGTATCTCGCCTCCTGTGTTTCCGGAGTTGTATGGTTCATAAAGAGTCTCCTCTCTTTCCTTAAAGTTAGGAACCTAAGTATTATGCAGCGTAAATTTTGAAACGTCAAGTGCTTTTTGTGTAGAAGGGGACGCAAAAAGTCCTTGACGTTTTTTTGTGCCGTGTTATATAATTACTCGTGTTGACGGCGTATTATGTCCGTCAGCGCCTGTGAGGCTTTCGGACCTTTAGCTCAGTCGGTTAGAGCAACCGGCTCATAACCGGTCGGTCCTGGGTTCGAGTCCCAGAGGGTCCATTGGCAGTGTGCCGTTCTCATGGTCTTGATCTGTGAGACAGCCATTACCGAACAAAAGTGCGGCGATCCCGTATCGCAGCGCAGAGAAGTCCAGTTCATATGCCGGCATGGCGGAACTGGCAGACGCGCAGGACTTAAAATCCTGTTCGAGTAAAATCGAGTGCCGGTTCGATCCCGGCTGCCGGCAGCAGACAGCGTTCCTTTTTGACGAAGGAACGCTGTTTTTTTGAACTGTTTTTTCTGATATAATCTGATAGGATCATCACAAAGTGGGAAGCATGAAACCAAAGGAAATCAGAGCTGTGCAGGGGACAGCATGAAATGCAGAGAGGTGACAGACCAGAATCTGCGGGCCCGGATTTCTGAGCATGGTTCGAAGACAGGCGGCAGATAAGGAGTGAAGATTTATGACGCTCCAGAATGGAGATTATCATGGGATTTTACATCGGAACATACGCGTCCGCAGAGGAGGACGGAATTCTAGAGGTAAAGTATGACAGAGAGACGGACAGCCTGCAGGTGACGGGGCGGCAGCGGGGTGTGACGAACCCGTCTTGGCTGCTGCTTCATCCGAACGGGAGAGTACTCTATGCCGTGGAGGAGCGGAATCCGGATGGCGGGCTCTGTGCCTTTCTGATCGATGAGGCATTGGGCGGAAAGGAAACGTTTCCTGTCGCCGGGAATGATGCGGCAACGCAGGAACAGCAGGAGAGGCAGGGAACTCCGTTTCTGCATCCGTGCGGCAGCTGGCCCACCGGCGGGGCAGATCCCTGCCACCTCTCCCTCGACGATCGGGGAGAGTTCCTTTTTGTGAGCAACTATACGAGCGGGAGCCTCGCGGTATTCCGTCTGGGGGAGAACGGCGTTCCTGCGGAGCGGACGGATCTGGTGCAGCACACGGGACACAGCACTGGGCCTGGGGCTGATCCGGTCAGACAGGAGGGGCCGCACGTGCACTTCTCTGCGTTTCATGAAGGAGAGCTGTATGTGGTGGATCTCGGACAGGATACCGTGTTCCGCTATGAATTGGACAGAGAGAGCGGGCGGCTGCGCGACACGGGACGTCCGATTGTTCTTCCGGCAGGGCGCGGGCCCCGTCATCTGGCCTTCGGGCCGGACAACAGGCTATACGTTCTCTGCGAACTCAGCTCTTCGCTGTTTGTACTGGAAAAACAGGAGGATGGAGCGTATCAGGCGGTGCAGGAGATCAGCGCCCTCAGTCAAGGAGTGACCGATAAGGTCAATACCGCGGCGGCGATTCATTTCTCGGAGGACGGCCGCATGCTCTATACGTCCAACCGGGGAGAGGACAGCATTGCGGCGTTCGCGCTGGAAGAGGATGGACGAGTGCGACGGATTGGTTTTGCGGCGAGTGGCGGCAGAGTGCCGAGGGATTTTGCGGTCTGCGGGGATCGGCTGCTCGCGGCCAATCAGGAGAGCAATGAATTGACCGTATTAGTTAATCTTGAAAACGATATTAAAAATATGAACCATCAGGATCCTGCCGGGGAGAAGCAGAGAAGCACGGTGAATCATGAGAAATGGTCAGGGATTGATCAAGAGGAAAAGGGGGAGGGCGTGTTATTTGCGCTTCCCACGCAGGGCAGACCCGTCTGCCTGACACCGGTACCGGAGCCGCACGAGTTGCCGGAACCGCACCCGGAGGAAGAATCAAACAAAGCGCCGGAACCGTGCACCGGGGACGACCTGCGCTCGGACGAGCTGTCTTTGGATGA
>JAUNGV010000024.1:0-4946 GCA_030524225.1 Eubacteriales bacterium | reverse complement strand
GGTGCTCAAGAAGCGGTTAGCGGGCTACAGAGAGAGCTGTCTCTGGAGGAGCTGCTGGATGCCATCCATATGCCGGAGGAGGTGGCTGCCTGTGTGCGGCAGGCGGGCGACGACGGGAAGGCTGCGCCCCTGTCTCCCGGCCTGCGGATGTTGGCGGTGATGCTGCACGGTGCGCGGACGCGGACATGGCGTGAGTATCGGGCGCGTGGGATCGGACGGGAGGTGTTTTTCGCCACGATGGGCTGTTTTTCCCGTTTTGTCGGGGAGCACTATGCTTCGACGGGACGCTATGATTTTGACCGCGGGTTCTGGACGCCGCGGCAGCTCTCACTGCGGATATTCCGGCTCGGGACGCTGGAATATGAGCTGACGGACAGCGGGGCGCTCAGCGTGCACATCCCCTCTGACGCGGATCTCTCCCGGGAGGCGCTGCGGGATTCCTATGAAGATATGAAGGAATTCATGAGTCGCTTTTTCCCGGATTACGCACAGGCACAGCTGGAATGCGAGTCGTGGCTCCTCTCGCCCGCCCTGCGGAGCCTCCTGCCGGAAACCTCCAAGATTCTGATATTCCAGAGTGCGTTCGTCATCACGGAGCAGGATCCCGAGGCGGCGGATTATCTGGAATGGGTATACGGGATGACGCCGGCGCAGCAGGAGAGTATGCAGAAGAATCTGGGCGAAGAGGAGCTTGCGGCACTTCCGGACAAGACATCTCTGCAGCGGGCGATGAAGGAGTACCTGCTGAACGGCGGCAAGGTCGGAACGGCAACAGGAGTCCTGCAGGAATCGTGGTGAGTGGCACTCAGCCCGCGCCATTCGCAAAGCCGCGCTCACGCGCTTCCCGCCGCTTCGCGGCTGCCTTTGCTCATGATCGGGCGCTCCCTCAGTCGGGAGCAGCAGGTCAGAATTCGTGCAGGCACGATTTTGCCCTGCCACTCCCGACTGGCTGAGCTGTATATACAAAATCACACGAATTTCAAAAAATATCTGGACGGCAGATGGTATCTATAGGATAATCGTAAAAGAAAAAGAAATGACAGCAGGCACGGCACAGACGGAACAGAGCCGGCATGGAGGAATGAATTATTATGAATAATATGACATCGCTTTTTCTGGCGCAGTCGTATCATGACGCGTGGGACGATTATCTTCGCTCGAGAGACAGGGAGCGGTTTGCGAGATGGGATTATGTGATCCTGACGGCGTCTGACGAGGATCAGGCCAAGGGATTCCGGGCGCAGATTTCCGAGCGGCAGCAGGCGGGCGTCCTGAATGCATGGACGCATTTTGCGGTACTGCCGGACCCGGAGGGCAAGCGGGTCGGCTCGGGCGGCGCGACGCTGAACGTGCTCTCTTATATCGCGGAGAGAGAGGGAAGCGATGATTTTCGCGGCAAGCGCATTCTCGTGATCCACTCGGGCGGCGATTCCAAGAGAGTGCCGCAGTACTCGGCGTTGGGCAAGCTTTTTTCCCCGGTGCCACGGGAACTGCCGAACGGCAGGCCTTCGACGCTTTTTGACGAGTTTATGATCGGCATGAGCAGCGTGCCGGGACGGATCAAGGAAGGCATGCTGGTGCTTTCCGGCGACGTGCTTCTTCTCTTTAACTCCCTGCAGATCGATTTCGCGGGAGAGGGAGCGGCGGCGATTTCCTTTAAAAAGGAAGTCGAGACCGGTAAGAACCACGGGGTGTTCCTGCGGGGAGAGGACGGGTGCGTTGCCAACTTCCTGCACAAGCAGACGGTGGAGACGCTGACGGCCTGCGGCGCGGTCAACGAGCACGGCAAGGTGGACATCGACACCGGGGCTGTGATTTTCTCGGCGGCTATGCTCACCTCTCTGTTCGGCCTGATCAGCACAGATGGGAAAAACGATTCGGAGAAGTTCGGCCGGTTCGTCAACGAGCGGGCCAGACTCTCCTTTTACGGGGATTTCCTCTACCCCCTCGCCACGAATTCGACGCTGGAACAGTTCTATCAGGAGAAGCCGGAAGGGAGCTTCTGCGAGGAACTCCGGCAGTGCAGGGAGAGTGTCTGGGAGGCGCTTCGCCCGTATCGGCTGAAGCTGCTGCGCCTCTCTCCGGCGGAGTTTATTCACTTCGGCACGACCCGGGAGATCATGGCGCTGATGAATGAGCAGATCGGCGACTACGAGTGCCTGGGCTGGTCGAGGCAGGTGGCGGGATCTGCGGTGGATGCGGGAGCAGCGCTTTACAACAGTGTGGTCTCCGCACAGGCGTCGGTCGGCAGCGGCTGTTACTTTGAAGTCAGCGATGTGCGCCGGGGAGCCGTGATCGGCAGCAATGTGCTGCTCTCCTATATTACGGTGGAGAACCGGGTGATTCCCTCCGATGTGGTGCTGCATGGTCTGAAGAAGAAAAACGGGCGGTTTACCGTCCGTATTTACGGGATTCACGACAATCCCAAGGATACGTTGGAGCAGAACGGTGAATTCCTCGGCGTAAAGCTCCGGACCTTCCTGAATGCCTACGGGATGAAGGAAGAGGAGCTGTGGCCGCAGGAGGAGCATTACCTGTGGTTTGCCGATCTCTATCCGGAGGCGGACTCGATCGCGGAGGCGCTGGACGAGGCGCTGCGTCTCTACCGGGTGGTCAGGGCCGCGCAGGAGGGAGAGGCCGGCGCAGAGAGAGAAGAGTTCGAGGCGTGGCGGGCGGCGCGCAGAGAGAGTCTGTGCGCGGGCTTCCACGAGGCGGATCCGGGCGCGGTGCTGGAGTGGAACAGCCGCCTGCACCGCATCGTGCAGATGGACAGCCTCGGCAAGCTGATCCGGGCGGGCGGCTCCGCACAGGAGGCGGCGGCTCTCCTGAAGGGAAGCGTGCCGGACGCCTTCCAGAGACAGTGGATCGAGGAAAAGGCGCAGAAGGCCGGATTCTCGGAGCGGATTCGTCTCTATTATTATATGGGCAGAGTACTGGGCGGATCGGACGGAGAATCCTACTATGACAGATGCTTCGGGGAAATCCGGGAGGCTATACTCCGGGAGACGCTGGATGGTCTGCACTACCGGAGCGATATCCGGATCGCCCACGAAGAGGCACAGACGTGTCTGCCGCTTCGCGTCAACTGGGGCGGAGGCTGGAGCGATACGCCGCCGTACTGCAACGAACACGGAGGAACCGTGCTGAATGCGGCGCTGAAATTAAACGGGGAACTGCCAGTGTGTGTGACGATGCGCAGGCTGCCGGAGAAAAAGGTGGTCTTTGACAGCCGGGACATGGACACGCACGGCGAATTCACGGAACTTGCCCCGCTGCAGGACTGCTCGAATCCCTATGATCCGTTCGCCCTGCAGAAGGCGGCGCTGATCGCCTGCGGCATCATTCCGGCGCAGACACAGAGCGCGGCGGGGGATGGACAGTCCGTGGAAGGAACTTCCGCAGGGGAGAACCGGACGGAAAGCGGGCAGATGCAGAGTGCACAGTCGGGAGAGGGGCAGCAGGAGACGACGCTGGATGCGATTCTGACGCGGATCGGCGGAGGAATTTTCCTTTCCACCGAGGTGACCGGCGTGCCAAAGGGAAGCGGACTCGGGACGAGCAGCATCCTCTCCGGCGCCTGCGTCAAGACGATCTTTGATTTCTTCGGCGTCGTGTACACGGAGAGCGAGCTCTACGACCATGTGCTGTGCATGGAGCAGATCATGAGCACGGGCGGCGGCTGGCAGGATCAGGTCGGCGGACTCTCGGAAGGCATCAAATACATCACGTCCCGTCCCGGTCTGCGCCAGAGCCTGAAGGTGGAACATCTGACGCTGTCGCCGGAGACGATGCGGGAACTGAACGAGCGGTTTGTTCTGATTTATACCGGACAGCGGCGCCTGGCGAGAAATCTTCTGCGCGACGTGGTGGGGCGCTATATCGGCGCAAACCCGGACGCCCTTTATGTGCTGGAGGAGATCCAGAAGCTCTCCGCGCTGATGCGGTTTGAGCTGGAGCGGGGGAATGTGGACGGATTCACGGCGCTGCTCAACCGGCACTGGGAGCTCTCCAAGCAGCTGGACGGCGGCAGCACGAACACCTGTATCGATCAGATCTTCCTGACGATCGACGATCTGCTGGACGGCAAGATGATTTCCGGCGCCGGCGGCGGCGGATTCCTGCAGGGCATTCTGAAAAAGGGCGTGACGCGGGGTATGGTCAGAGAGCGGCTGAGGCGTGTTTTCCAGGACAGCGGCGTCGATGTGTGGGACTGCGAATTGATCTGAGAAAGCTGTCTGACGGAAAAAAATATATAATTTTTCATTAAAGCAGACAAAAGAGACTTGCATTTTTTGGCTCATTGTATATACTTGTAAATACCGACCGGAGTGAAATCAGGTTGGAGAAGCAGCAAAAAACAAATTCATCAATTTTATGTATCAGATTCTCATTCCTCGCCGGTACAGGCAGTGGATCCGGAGTTGCGGTATGTGCGGCGCTGCAGGGCGCGGCCGGGCCTGCGGCTGACAGGAGCGACGCGGCAGGGGCAGAGAATGAGGGGAAGGACAATCCAATGAAAAAATTTATTGCAATGGTTTTGGCAGCATCTGTTGTATGTGCTCTGCCGGTAAGCGCAGCACAGAGCCCTACGGCTCCGGTTGTGTCCCAGCAGACGCAGGAGGCTCAGTCCGCAGAGGAGACCGCGGTACAGGCGCAGGCACAGGCGGCCGGCATGACGGTGCAGGAGTACCGCAATAACGTCGTGACGAGCACGGAAGGTGTGAGCGGCAGCGTACAGGTGCAGATCGGACAGGGCGGTCACGTCGTGATCAACGGCGCGCCGAGCAATCTGACGATTCCGCTTTCCAAGCCTACCACGGCTGCAGTGACTTTCGCACAGACAAATGCGGCGGCAGCGACGGCGTCTCTGGCACAGGCGATTCCGGCAGGAGCGGTGACGGTGACGAACGACGGACAGGCACAGGTGGTGGAGACCTCCAGACTGG
>JAUNGV010000109.1 GCA_030524225.1 Eubacteriales bacterium | reverse complement strand
AGTGAGAGGATGATAACGTCGGAACTTCCCTAGTACTACGACGGAAGACGGGATTCTTGATTTTCCTTATATTTATTTACAGCAAAAATCAGTTCTCCTTTTTGGGCCTTTTTATAGTTTTCATATGACAGGTGTGCTACAATGAAATGACAGCTGATGGAAAGATATTTTGCGGCGCAGTCCGGAAATGGGAGGAAGGAATAGGCGGAACAAATGATAGGCAACAATCAGGAACTGCTGTTTGCTCTCTCCTCAATGTTCGACGAGAAACTGGCGCCGATCAAAGAGGATATAGCGGAGTTAAAGAGCGACGTCTCGGGTCTGAAAAAGGATGTGGCGGTATTAAAGAACGACGTCTCGGGTTTGCAGAAAGATGTCTCGGTGTTAAAGACGCAGGTTTCGGTGCTGACAGAGGATGTCATCGTGCTGAAGA
Source organism: Eubacteriales bacterium (assembly GCA_030524225.1). GTDB lineage: Bacteria > Bacillota > Clostridia > Lachnospirales > Lachnospiraceae > CAG-791. Next base: position 4,100 of record JAUNGV010000109.1, on the reverse strand, counting down.
GGGATGTGCGGAGAAATCAGCTTCTGCTGGAGAACGATGTGCTTCCCCGCCTGAGCAATATTGAGGAATGTTATACCTCGACGTATGACCGGTATCGGACGAAGACGGAGCAGATGGAAAACATGCAGAGCGACATTGACGTTCTGAAGTCGGTTGTGAAGGATCATTCGCACCGGCTCAGAGAGCTGTCATGGAATTCGTGATTCGTAAAACCGCAGGAATAGCAGGAAAACCGCAGACGGCGCGGATATTCCGGAGGCAGAGACAGAAAACATAGAGACAGAGGAAACAAAACAGAGACAGAGAAAAATAAGAGCGGAGGGAAAAGGGCTGTGCGCGGGCGCGGCCCTTTTCCGTTCTACAGTAAAATCATTTCGTGACGGACCGCACTGCGGCCGCTTTTTTTGATGGATATTTTCCCCTCTATGCTCTACAATAAATAGGTGACAAAAAGTGAGGGAAACAAAAGGCGAACGTAACAGGAAAGATAAAAAAGGAGAATACGGAATGGGAGAAACTTTATGCCGGAAACTTGACGGAGTCAGCCAGTGTCTGGACCGGCACAGGCCGCTGCAGTTAAGCGGTGCGGCGCTCAAATGGATTGCGCTGGTGACGATGCTGATTGATCATATAGCGGCGATGTGCGTTGCGACGATCGAGGTGTGGGAATGGGCGACGTTATGGAACGTCTGGGGGATTTATTCCATCATGCGCGGTATCGGACGCACGGCGATGCCGATCTTTATGTTCCTGCTGGTGGAGGGATTTTTCTATACGCACAACCGCTGGAAGCATCTGGGGCGGCTGGCGGTCTTTGCCCTTGTGGCGGAGATTCCCTTTGATCTGACGATATTCGGATGGTTCACATGGGAGCACTGCAGTGTGATCACGACGATGCTGATCTGTTTTGCGATGCTGATGGCAGTGGACGCGATTCTGAAGCTTCCTGCGGGTGAGGAGAAACAGGGACGTTTCTACGGAATCTGGGCGGGGAAGATCGCCGGCGCGGCCGCCGTATCGGCGCTGACGCTCGTGCTTCTGACCGTGATAGGGGCGGATTATACGTGGTGCGCCGGGGCGATGACGCTGGCTTTTTATCTGCTGCGGCGCTGGCGCTGGCTGGCGGCGTTGGCGGCGTACGCGCTGCTGGTGCTTCTGGATATGTCCGAGCTCTATGCGATCGTCGGGATTCTGCTGATTCTGTGCTACAACGGACAGAAGGGACGGCAGCCGAAGTGGCTGTTCTATGTGTTTTACCCAATGCATCTGTTCCTGCTGTATCTGCTGCGTCTGTGGGTCTTCGGCGCCTGAGACAGGGCGGTGGAACGCGGTATCGAGGTGTAACGAATACGGAAGCGGAAGCGGCAGCACCTGGCTGCCGCGCAGGCGGGAGAACCGGAGGCTGGAAAGAACTGGTGAGAAAGAGCTGGTGAAAAAGGCGTGAGGTGACGGGATGGAGCTTACTTTTATTGGTGCGGCGCACGAGGTAACGGGCAGCTGTCATTACCTGAGCGTGGCGGGCAGGCATCTGCTGGTGGACTGCGGGATGGAGCAGGGGGCCAACGTCTATAAAAATGCTCCGCTTCCGGTGCCGGCACGGGAGATTGATTACGTATTTCTGACGCATGCGCATATCGATCACTCGGGAATGCTGCCGGGGCTTCACAGGGACGGTTTCCGGGGGAAGGTGATTGCGACGGCGGCGACCGCGGATCTGTGCGGAATCATGCTGCGGGACAGCGCTCACATTCAGATGGCGGAGGCGCAGTGGAAGAACAGAAAGGGGAAGCGTGCTGTGGACGGCAGTCCGGTGGAGCCCCTCTATACGATGGAGGATACGCTGCGGCTGCTGCGCAGGATCCGATCCTATGCTTATGACGAGGTTTATGAGCTCTGCGAGGGGATTTCCTTCCGCTTTACGGATATCGGGCACCTGCTCGGCTCGGCGAGCATTGAGCTGTGGCTGACGGAGAACGGGCAGACGCGCAAGATTGTCTTTTCCGGAGACATCGGCAACAAGAATCAGCCGCTGCTGCGGGATCCGCAGCCGACACGGGAGGCGGATTATGTCGTGATGGAATCCACATACGGCGACAGACTCCATGCGATCGGGCAGGGGATCATCGAGGAGGAGACGTATGTGACGCAGCTGGCGCAGATTATCCGCGGCACTCTTCTTGGCGGCGGCAACGTTGTGATCCCCTCCTTTGCAGTGGGGCGTACGCAGGAGATTCTCTATTTTATCCGCAGAATCAAGGAGGAGCACAGAATTCCGGAGCTGCCGGATTTTCCGGTCTATGTGGACAGTCCGCTGGCGGTGGACGCGACGCAGATCTTTATGGAGAATGAGAGCGAGTGCTACGATGAGGCGGCGATGGCGCTCGTTTCCAGGGGAATCAATCCTCTGCTGTCGCCGAATCTTCATCTGACGATTTCGGTGGAAGAATCCAAGGCAATCAACTCGGACGCGGAGCCGAAAGTTATCATCGCGGCTTCGGGGATGTGTGACGCAGGACGCGTGCGCCATCATCTGAAATACAATCTCTGGCGGCCGGAGTGCACGGTGCTCTTTGTCGGCTATCAGGCGGCGGGAACGCCGGGACGGGCGATCGTTGACGGCGCGCAGGAGATTCGGATTTTCGGGGAGAAAATCGCGGTTCGGGCGCAGATCAGGACATTGGAGGGGCTGTCCGGACATGCGGATCAAAAAGGGCTGCTGGAATGGATCGGCGCGTTTGACGCAAAGCCGCGCCATGTTTTTGTGGTACACGGGGAGGATACAGTGACGGAGTCCTTTGCCGCCTGCCTGCGGGAGCGGGGTTACCGGGCGGATGCGCCGTTCAGCGGAACGCGCTATGATCTGCTGCGGGGCGTCTTTGCCGAGGTGACGGGAGGAATTCCGGCGCCGGGGAGAAAGGCGGCGGAGCGCGGCGCTCTGCGGCCGGCCTATGTGGGACTCCGGAGTACAGGGAAGGAACTGGAGATATTTCTGGCGCGGTGCGAGGGCCTGCCGAATAAGGAACTCGAGGCTCTGCGCGCGGATCTGGAAGCGCTGATGGAGAAGTATAGAATCAATGCCTGACGGCATACAGGGAGGACACAGTGAGCAAGGCAGACGATATTTTTATCGCGATGTGCCGCGATATCCTGGAAAACGGGACGAGCACGGAGGGAGAGAAGGTGCGGCCCCGCTGGGAGGATGGCACGCCGGCGTATACGATCAAGAAATTCGGTGTGGTGAACCGCTATGATCTGCGGGAGGAATTTCCTCTTCTGACACTGCGGCGCACGGCGATCAAGAGCGCGACGGACGAGGTGCTCTGGATCTGGCAGCAGAAGTCGAACAATATTCACGATCTGCACAGTCACATCTGGGACGAGTGGGCGGATGCGGACGGATCCATCGGAAAGGCGTACGGGTATCAGATGGGCGTCAGGCACGAGTACCGGGAGGGAATGTTCGATCAGGTGGACAGAGTGCTCTACGATCTGAAAAACAACCCGTTCAGCAGGCGGATCATGACGAATCTCTACGTTCATCAGGATCTGCACGAGATGAACCTCTATCCCTGTGCCTACGGAATGACCTTCAATGTGACGCAGGAGAAGGGGGAGGAGAAGCTGACGCTGAACGCCGTGCTGAACCAGCGGTCGCAGGATGTGCTGGCGGCGAACAACTGGAACGTGGCGCAGTATGCGGTGCTGCTGATGATGTTCGCGCAGGTCTGCGATATGCGGGCGGGGGAGCTGCTCCATGTGATCGCGGACGCGCATATTTACGACCGCCATGTGCCGGTGATCCGGGAGCTGATCGAGCGGACGCCGTATCCGGCGCCGAAGGTCACGCTGAATCCGGAGATTCACGATTTTTATCAGTTTACAAAGGACGATGTGCTGGTGGAGCATTACGAGACCGGCGAGCAGATATTGAATATTCCGATCGCGGTATAAATGCGGAAGAAAGGCCTGATGGCCTTTCTTCCGCATACGAAGCGCAGGGCGCTTCGGTATGGCATCGCAGGGCCGCATCACAGAGATGTGGTATAGGAGGTAAGATTGAAAAATAAGCTCGATAGCTTATTTTTCAATCCCGAGATTTG
>JAUNGV010000108.1 GCA_030524225.1 Eubacteriales bacterium | reverse complement strand
CAGCGCCTGCATTGCGCCTGCCGGTTTTCTCTCCGTCAGCGCCTGCATTGCTGTGTCCCGTGTCTCTCAGTATCCGCCTTCCCTCCCGCCGTTTCCGCTCCATTCCTGCACGCTTTGGCTCCATTTGGACACATCTGTTTCAGGGCGCCAGCAGATGCCCCATTAGAATATGCTCTGTTGGAATATTCCCCGTTGCGTTCATGGTTCCGCGGGACATTTTTCACAGCCCTCGCGTTTGGCATCATTAAAACAGACCGGGCAGGGACACTTCTTCCCTTCCGGTCTGCCGATTCACCTGTTAGTTCTCTTGTCCGAACTCTTATCCCGCCGCGCGGTTACGGTTCCATCTCTTCGATCCGCAGCGTCTGTCCGTCATAGGACGCGTATCCGCGGCTCTCCGGCTGCCCGCTCTCGTCCGGTGCAAAGGACAGCCGCGACGGAGAGGCCCCGCTCTCCCGCACAAAAACAGCGCGCAGCTTCATCTCACCGGTATGCGCTCCCGTCACGCGCAGATCGGCCTCCACCACCGTCCGCCCCGGCGCAAAGAAGCTGACGGGCGCCTCCACGGAGAGGAATCCGTCGTAGAAAGTCTCCCCGTCGTCGCTGAAGTGCTCGTATACCGTTCTCTCTGCGCTGCTGACAAGTACACCGGCGGCTCTGCCCATCAGGCGCACCCCGCTCTGCGCTGCGCCGGACTGCGCGCCCGTTTCCTGTCCGGCCGCCGTCTGACTGCCTGCTCCGGTTTCGCTTCCGGATACAGCCTGACTGCCTGCCCCGTTTTCGCTTCCGGCCGCCGTCTGACTCTCTGTCAGCAGTCCGGCATACGGAATCTGCGAGGGCTCCGGCACTGCCGCGGCAGGCACTGGATGTCCCGCTTCCCGGTCCTCCAGACGGCACATCCGCAGACGGCTTCGCACTGCTCCCGCCGAAGGGCGCGTCCGCTCCACCCACATCGCCCGCGTACTGTCCGGATGCCAGCTCATCGGCGAATAATAGACCCATTCGCCCGCCGGATCGCTCAGATCAACGCCCTGATACGCGCGCCCCTCCCGCACGGAACGCGCCACGTCAATCAGCACCGGACCTATATGACCCGGACGGAAGGACCTCACGCCCGCAACACAGTACATATAAAGCGTATTGATCAGCCCGCCGCGGGTGAGCATCGAGTGGGGCTGAGGCACCAGTCCAAATACGCCGCAGTTCGTCCGCAGGGAGAAGCGCGGCGACATCACGACGCCCAGCGTCTCGTCCGGAGAGAAAATGGTCGTCTCCTCATACCCGGGCGTATCGGTGATCTGCAGATCATCCCCCGGATTCTCTCTCTCCTCTATCAGGCGCCACAGCAGAGAGGGATCCCCGCTCTCCTGTTCTCTGGCCACCCTGCTCTTTTCCGGAACCGTCAGCGGCTGCACAACGCTCTCCGTATTACTCTCCCCGTTGCCGACGAGGGCCAGCGCCCTGCCGCCGCAGACAAACTGCTTCACCTCTCCGCCGTGCATCTCCTTCTCCCGCACACAGCCCTCGTGTGCCGGATCCGGCTCGTACGCCATTCCGGAGCTGACCGTGCAGACCTTCTCCAGCATATACACATCCGCTTCCCGGACGAGCCGCCCCAGATAATTGACTGCCCCGGAGAATCCGAGCGTCGTCCAGCACATCGTCTCATTGTCCGGCGCGATGATAATCTCCGACCAGCGGCAGAACACATCCGGCGCCTCCCTAATCTGCTCCGGATACCGCAGCGGAATGAGCGCCGACTCCCGGCAGTCGTCCACATCAGGAGAACACTCCATCACATAATCGCCCAGCAGGATCCTCCTGTTGTCCGGCGCGCACATCCACCGGATTCCGTTCGCCTTCGGCAGCTGGGGAATCCGCCCCCGGAATATCTGCCGCCTGTTCGTGCCGTCGTCCCGTACCGTATACACGTCAAAGAAATCCTTCCCCCACTCCGCTTCGGACAGCCTGTCAGATACGAGCACGCGTCCGGACGCCGTATATGTCCCGCTCGCATCGTTTCCCAGTCCCTCCAGCGGTATATCCCTGATCTCCACTCTGCCCAACTCCGTCTGTTCCAGCACCATACCTGTTTCCTCCCGTTCTCGCGTTTATGTGTTTATGCATTATATTTTGCCTTGCACGCCCCGTTTCCCGCTTATCGGCCTCTCATGACATTTGCCGTATCACCGCTATTCCGACTGACGCCGTTTCGTTCTCCGGCAAACTTTCCGCAGCCCCTCGCCGTCACGCCAGCATCCGGTTCAGAAATTCCGCGCTCCTCTGAAAACTCCTGATCGGAGATCCTCCCTCCCAGTTCCGGTGACTCTCGAGAATCACCGCCTCCGCTCCGCAGGAGAGTGCCTGCGCCGTCAGCGACTCCAGATCCATATTGCCGCAGCCCAGCTCCATACTGTCTGTTCTGACGATCGGCGTCATCGCTGTCCCGCTGATCCGCGCGCCCCGATCGTTGATATGCCACAGCTTCATCCTGCTACCCAGCCGTTTCATCCATATAAGCGGATCCGCGCCGCCCTCGGCGAACCAGTAGCTGTCAAACTCGAAACTGACCAGACTCTCCTGCGTCTCTGTCAGCAGAATCTCATAGGCCCGCCGTCCGTCTCCCGTTCTCTGCAATTCAACGTTGTGGTTGTGATAGAACAGGCTGCATCCTTCCCTCTCCAGCGCCGCTCCCGCCACATTCAGACGCTGCGCCAGCGACTGTACCTTGCCCGCATCCGTGTAATCAAACCGGTACATCCCCGTCACTACCACCCGCGAGGTTCCAAAACTCTTCGCCTCGGCTGCAACGGCGGCCGCATCCCGCTCCAGACTCCCCAGATCGGTATGAAGGGCGACCACCGACAGTCCCGACTCCCGGACAAGGGCGTTCCAGTCGAGCCTGCCGCCCCTGCCGACCGGCATCCCGGCGGCCCGCGTCATCATCCGCACCACAGGAGAAGCAGGATGGATCATAAATCCGCACAGTTCGATCCCCTCATACCCCGCCTCTCTCATCAGCCGCAGCGTATGCCGCGCCTGTTTCTCACTGCCCAGTACCGTCCCCAACATGAACTGCTGCACTGCCTTCACCGGCATGATCGCTCCTCCTTCTCCCCGCCTGTGGCTTTCTTCCCGCTATTTTCTTCCGCTTTTGTTCTCCCGTTTTCCGTCTGCACGCTGTTTCGCTCTCTCTGCCGCCTCCAGTTGCAGTATACGGAAAAACAGTGAATTCTCCTATTTATATTTTCGCTTTTCTGTTCAGAATTTTGTATACTAACAGTAAATAATATGTACATCCGAATGGAGATCAGATTGAAAAATAAGCTCGATAGCTTATTTTTCAATCCCGAGCTTTGTGCCGGAGCGTCACAAAGCTCGAAAATGGCAGACGCAAATTGAACATTTGCGTCGCCCCGTCGCAAAGATCGCTCCGGAATGGAGAACTATGGAACACAAGCCGGAACCTTCCTCATCGTCCCCTCACGATATCCACCTGAACATGCAGCTTCTGCAATCAATGCTGCAGTGCTCCGACGCGCTCTGCATGTGGCGCTACAGTCCCTCGGGAGAACTGCTCTCCTCCAATGCCTCCGATGAGACTGCGGAGGTCTTTGCCCTCGCCTTCTCTCTTTTTGGCTGCCTGCACCGCGCCCTCTCTCACGCGGAGGAGCACGACTCCCCTCTGATCATCGGCACACCGTTCGGCATCAACTGGAGCTGCGCCTTTGAGAAGGAGGACGGCAGACTGCACACTCTCTGGGTGCTCGGTCCTGCCTTTTACTGCGATATTTCCCATGCAACGCTGGCACAGAGTCTGAAACGCTCCCTGCAGGAAGAGACAAGCGTGGCGTTCCGGGCGCAGCTGATCAGGATCGCCGACCAGATTCCCCTTCTGCCCAATACCATTCTCTCCCGCTACACAGTCATGATGCACTACTGTCTGACCGGCCAGCGCGTTCTGACCAGCGACATCGGCAGCGGTTCTCTCCCCTCCGCTCCCATGGAGAACGGCCCGATCCGGCGCGATCGCTATAAGACATGGACTGCGGAGCAGGAACTCCTGCAGGCGGTGCGCACCGGCGATCTTGACTGCGACCGTGTGTTCTCAGAGGGCATTGCCCTCAGCAACGGTGTCCCTGTCCGCAGTCTTGATGCTCTGCGTCAGACCAAAACCTCTATCGTCGTCTTTACCTCGCTCGCCTGCCGGGCCGCCATCGAGGGCGGTCTGTCCCCGGAAGAGGCCTACTCTCTCGGGGATTCCTATATCCAGACGGCGGAATCCGCCCGCACCATGGACGATCTGCTCCCGCTCTCCCACCTGATGTACAAGGATTTCGTCCAGCGCGTTCACAACCGCCGCGCCAATCCGACATTCTCCCGCCCGATTCAGCGCTGCTGCGATTATATCTCCGTCCATCTGGAAGAAAAACTGCGCACCAAAGATCTCGCCGCTCTCTCCGGCTACACCGAATACTATCTGACCCAGAAGTTCCGGGAAGAGACGGGACAGAGCCTCACTGACTACATCCGCACCGCGCGGATCGCGCGCGCCAGACTTCTGCTGCGCGACAGCGATCTCTCCATTCAGGAGATCAGCGAACGGCTCTGCTTCGGTTCCCGCAGCTACTTTACCCGGGTGTTCACGCAGATAACAGGGACGCCGCCCGCGCAGTACCGGGCAGAAGCCTCTTTCCTTACCGGCAGCGATGCCCACAACAGCGACGTTTCCCGCACCGGCAGTAACGCCCACAACAGCGA
>JAUNGV010000107.1 GCA_030524225.1 Eubacteriales bacterium | reverse complement strand
CAGGAGCTATAGAAAGCCCGGATCCGGCGATCTGCGCTCGGAATATGAAAAGGATTACCACAGGATTATCGGCAGCGCGTCGTTTCGCCGCCTGCAGGATAAGACTCAGGTTTTTCCGCTGGACAAAAGCGATTTCGTCCGCACGCGTCTGACGCATTCTCTGGAGGTCTCCTCTCTCTCCAAATCGCTGGCGCAGAATATCGGCCGCAGCATCGTCAAGACGCTGCGGGATCCGGACTTTACGGTGGAAAACCAGGCAGATATCTGCGATATTCTCCAGTGTGCCGGACTTCTGCACGATATCGGCAATCCGCCCTTCGGACACTTCGGGGAGACCGTGATCCGGGGATTTTTTGCACAGAATTTCTCCAGAATCAGGGTGCGGCTTGCGGGGATGGAGTGGGAGGCCGCGTTGTCGGAGATCCTGAGTGACCGGATGCAGGCGGATTTCCTCCAGTTCGAGGGGAACGCGCAGGCGCTGCGTGTCGTGACCAAGCTCCATTATCTCGTCGATGAGCACGGGATGAATCTGACCAAGGCGCTGTTGGCGACGATGATCAAGTACCCGGTCGATTCTCTCCATATTAATAAGAAGGGAGCGATCCGCGAGCATAAGATGGGATATTTTCTGGCGGATCAGGCGGTATTCGATGAGATAGAGACGGCGACCGGACTGCAGGGGCGGCGTCATCCGCTGACGTATCTGCTGGAGGCGGGAGACGACATCGCGTACCACACGGCGGATATTGAGGACGCGTTCAAAAAAGGCTTTCTTTCCTATGAACAGCTGGTGGAGGAGCTGGAGCGGGACGCGGGGCCGGAGGATGCGCCGGAAACGGACGCGGCGCGGCGGACGGAGGATACACCGGGAATGGATGCTGCGCGAAGGACGGAGAACGCGCCGGAAACGGACGCGGCGGACGGCATCGGGACGATTCCGGAAAGTGCCGTGTCTGCGCAGAGGATGGATGCTGCGGCGCAGCAGGCGCATACAGCGCGCGCCAGCGTGTACAGACAGCTGATCGATGCGCTCCGGCGCAAGTACCGCCGCGCGCAGGAGCGGGGGCTCGAGCGGCCGGACGACTACGCGATTCAGAACTGGATCATCCAGGTGCAGGGCAGGCTGATCGCGGCGGCCACGGAGGGCTTTACCTTCCACTACAACGAGATTATGGCAGGGATCTACGGGCGTGATCTGTTTGCGGGAACCGGCGGGGAGCATATCAACGACAGACTGGGCGACATCGCGCGGCGCTACGTCTTTGAGAGCAGACCGATCATCACGATTGAGATTTCGGCGGAGCGTATCCTCACTTATCTTCTGGACCGCTTCGTACACGCAGTCCTGTACTACGACACAGACCGGAAGCTTTCGCCTGTGGACGAGCGTTTGGTGCGGCTGATCTCGGAGAATTACAGGCAGATCTATCACATCTATGCGAAGGAGCAGGATGAGGTCACGCGTCTGTATCTGCGACTGCTGCTGGTGACGGACTATGTCTGCGGTATGACTGACAGCTACGCACAGGATCTGTACCGGAAACTGAACGGGGAGATTCCATGAGAGGTGATGGTGATGGAAGGCACAGAGCTGGCATTGACCGGATGCAGCGGGGAACGCTTCCTGAGCGCAGTTCAAACAGATGAACTTTCTGCGGATCAATGGAACGATCGACCCGTTGTGCGGAGTGTTCCGAGTGGAAATTAGGGAGACAGGCAGGCGATGTTATTTTCAAAACAGGATTTGCGCAAACTGATCTGGCCGCTGATTGTGGAACAGTTTCTGGCAATTTTCGTCGGAATGCTCGACACGGCCATGATTTCCGGAACCGGGGAGGCGGCGGTGTCCGGCGTCTCACTGGTGGATAATTTAAACGTGCTGATCATCGAATTCATGTCGGCTCTGGGCACGGGCGGCGCGGTCATTGCGGGCCACTATCTGGGCCAGAAAAAGCCGAAGGAGGCAGGGAAGGCGGCGTGGCAGCTGCTTCTGTTCGCGTTCTTCTTCTCCCTCGTTCTGATCGCCCTGCTGCTGGGCTTCCATGATCCGCTGCTGCGGGGCGTGTTCGGTACGGTGGAGCCGGACGTCATGGAGAGCGCGAGGACGTATCTGCTGATCACGGGACTCTCGATCTGCCCGCTGGCGGTGTACAACGCCTGCGCGGCGCTCTTTCGCGCGATGAACGACAGCAGGACGACGATGTGGATCTCACTGCTGATGAATGTGCTCAACGCGGGCGGCAATGCGGTGTTGATCTTCGGCTTCGGCATGGGCGTTGCGGGGGCGGCGATCAGCACGACCCTCTCCCGGACAGTCTCGGCGGTGCTGATTTTCTGCCTGCTGTTCCGGCCGGACAGGCGGATCAATTTTATCGGGCAGGTTACATTGCGTCCCAATTTTGATCTGCTCAAAAAGGTGCTCTTCATCGGTATTCCGAACGGCACGGAGAACAGCCTGTTCCAGCTGGGCAAAATCCTGCTGCTGTCGCTGATCTCGACCTTCGGCACCAGCGCGCTGGCGGCCAATGCCGTGGATAATATCGTGGCTTCCTTCTCCCTGCTGCCGGCGTTCGCGATCAATCTGGCGATTATTTCGGTCAGCTCTGTCTGCATCGGCGCGGGTGATTACAAACAGGCGCGCTATTATACGAAGAAGCTCTGTATGCTCTCGGAAGTGTGCACTGTTGTGCTGTCCGCCGTCTTTTTCGCTGCGGTGCCGTGGATCGTGAAGATCTTCTCCCTGACGCCGGAGACGCAGGAACTGGCGGTGACGGTGATGCGGTGGCACGCTGTGATCGCCTGCCTGTTCTGGGTGCCGTCCTTCGCGCTCTGCAATACGCTGCGCGCGGCGGGGGATGTGGTCCGGACGATGGCGTTTGCGATTTTTTCCATGTGGGTCTTCCGGATCGGTTCGGCTTATCTGATCGAGCATTTCTTCCATCTGGGACTGCTCAGCGTCTGGGGAGCGATGTTCATTGACTGGATGGCCCGGGCGGTTTACTTCTCCCTGCGATACCGCGGTCACGCGTGGGAGGAGATCATGGGGAAAAAGAGTGCCGAGGCGGCAAGGCGGTAGAAGCTTCCGTGCGCCGTCGGACAGGTGTTTTCCGCGGATAAATGGTAACATAGTGCGACAGAATATGGTATGATGATGACAACACACAGCAAAAGGGGAAACAGCGAATGGAAAAAGAAATGGTAGTAGTTCTGGATTTCGGAGGACAGTACAATCAGCTGATCGCGCGCAGGGTCAGAGAGTGTAACGTCTACTGCGAGATCCATCCGCACACGATGGACATTGAAAAGCTCAGGGCCATGCAGCCGAAGGGAATCATTCTGACGGGCGGTCCGAACAGCGTTTACAAGGAGGATTCGCCGTCCTATTCGCCGGAATTGTTCTCGATGGGGATTCCGGTCATGGGAATCTGCTACGGCTCCCAGCTGATGGCGCACCTGCTCGGCGGCAGGGTGGCGACGGCACCGGTCAGCGAGTACGGCAGGACGCAGGTGGAGATCGACGCTCCGGATTCCCTTCTTTTTGAAGGTGTTTCGCCGCAGACGATCTGCTGGATGAGTCACACCGATTACATTGCGCAGGCTCCGGAGGGATTCCGGATCACGGCGCACACGGCGGACTGTCCTGTGGCGGCGATGGAAAATAAAGAGAGAGGGCTGTATGCGACCCAGTTCCACCCGGAGGTGATGCACACCGCGGAGGGACAGAAGATGCTTTCTGATTTCGTGTACCGCGTCTGCGGCTGCCGGGGAGACTGGCAGATGGCATCCTTTGTCGATACGACTGTGGCAGCGCTGAAGGAGAGAATCGGAGACGGCAGGGTGCTCTGCGCGCTCTCGGGCGGCGTCGATTCCTCTGTGGCTGCGGTACTGCTGTCCAAGGCGGTCGGCAAACAGCTGACCTGTGTCTTCGTCGATCACGGCCTGCTGCGCAAGAATGAGGGGGACGAGGTCGAGGCGGTGTTCGGTCCGAACGGCCCGTACAACCTGAATTTCATCCGTGTCAACGCGCAGGAGCGCTTCTATGAAAAACTTGCCGGCGTGATCGAGCCGGAGCAGAAGCGCAAAATCATCGGCGCGGAATTTATCAATGTGTTTGAAGAAGAGGCGAAGAAGATCGGCGCGGTCGATTTCCTCGTGCAGGGAACGATCTATCCCGATGTGATCGAGAGCGGGCTGGGCAAGAGCGCGACGATCAAATCCCACCACAACGTCGGTGGTCTGCCGGATCATGTGGATTTCAAGGAGATCGTGGAGCCGCTTCGTATGCTCTTCAAGGATGAGGTGAGAAAGGCAGGACTGGAACTCGGCATTCCGGAGAACCTTGTCTACCGCCAGCCGTTCCCGGGACCGGGACTCGGTATCCGCATCATCGGAGAGGTGACGGCGGAGAAGGTGCACATCGTGCAGGACGCGGATGCGATCTACCGCGAGGAGCTGCACAAGGCGGGAGTGGACGGGAGCCTTGGCCAGTACTTCGCGGCGCTCACGAATATGCGCAGTGTCGGCGTCATGGGCGACGAGCGCACCTACGATTACGCGGTCGCGCTGCGCGCCGTTAACACCTCCGACTTCATGACCGCAGAGGCCTCGGAGATCCCGTGGAGTGTCCTCCAGACCGTGATGAATCGAATCATCAACGAGGTCAAGGGTGTCAACAGAGTGATGTATGATCTGACCAGTAAGCCGCCGGGAACGATTGAATTCGAGTGATGAAATGGATTTTGAGAAGCTAGTGCTTATGCGGGTTTCAAGCAAATTTATTTAAGTGCTGGCAACGATTTGGCAACATTTTGAGCATCACTCATTAGATAATA
>JAUNGV010000106.1 GCA_030524225.1 Eubacteriales bacterium | reverse complement strand
CGCCGCTTCCCGTCTCTGGCACGACCGCCGTGCCCTCTTCCGCCCTCGTTCCTGCCAGTCCGCCGGCCCCGCCTTCGTCACACTTGCCCTGTGTTCTCATTACCGCGCGGGCACATCCTGCTCTCCGACGACTTCCTTCAGCGAAGCCGCCAGTCCCGCGATTCCCTGAATCTCTGACGGGATGATGAGCTTCGTCGCCCTGCCGTCCGCCGCCTTCTCAAAGGCCTCAAGGCTCTTGATCGTCAGCACCGCCTGATCCGCTCCCGCTTCCCGGATCATTCTGATTCCGTCCGCGGTCGCCTGCTGCACCTGCCGGATCGCCTCCGAGCGTCCCTCGGCTTCCCGCACCATCTTTTCCTTCTCACCCTGCGCCGCAAGGATCACGGCCTGCTTATCCGCCTCCGCCTGCAGAATCAGGGATTCCTTCTTGCCCTCTGCCACGAGGATCGTCGATTTTTTCTCGCCCTCTGCCCGCAGAATGGACTCGCGTCTCTCACGCTCCGCCTTCATCTGCTTCTCCATCGCCTCGCGGATCGCCGCCGGCGGCGTAATATTCTTGAGCTCAACGCGCGTCACTTTGATCCCCCACGGATCTGTCGCCACATCGAGCGCCGCCCGCATCTTCGTATTGATCGTCTCACGGGACGTCAGCGTCTGATCGAGCTCCATATCGCCGATGATATTCCGCAGTGTCGTCGCGGTCAGATTTTCAATCGCCATGATCGGATTTTCCACGCCGTAAGTATACAGCTTCGCATCCGTGATCTGGAAAAAGACGATCGAATCAATCTGCATCGTCACATTGTCCTTTGTGATCACCGGCTGCGGCGGGAAGTCCACCACCTGCTCCTTGAGATTCACACGCTTGGCTACCCGGTCCACAATCGGCACCTTGAAATGCAGTCCCACGTTCCACGTACAGCGATAGGCTCCCAGCTTCTCAATCACGTAAGCGTGCGCCTGCGGCACAATCTTCACGCAGGATACCGCAATCAGCAGTATGAGAATAATCAGAATTGTCACTAAAACAATACCTTCCATAATTTAATCTCCATTCCGGAGCGATCCTCTCGACAGGGCGACACAGGTGTCCGATTTGCGTCTGCCATGTATATTGTGATTTGTGACGCTCCGGCACAAATCACGGAATTGAAAAAGGCGATCAGGCTTATTTTTCAATCTTTTACGCATCAGGCTGATTCCTGCGGCGCTTCCTTCTTCCGTATCCGGCAGATCAGCTTCACACCGTCGATCTTCTGAATCAGAACAACCTCTCCTTCCGGAATCACCTGTTCCGGCTCCTGAGAACGCGCCGTCCACTCCTGCCCGTTGATCTGTACCGCACCGGCACTGTGGAGATTGTCAATCGTCTCCGTGACCACCGCTTCCTGTCCGATCAGACTGTCCGCATTCGTTCTGACCACTTTGCTATTCAGGTATTTGCGGGCCAGCGGCCGCGTCGCCAGCAGCAGGAGAATCGCCACAACGAGAAACAGGACGGTCTGCAGCCAGATCGGAGCATTCAGCGCCGCCGCGATCAGCGCCGCAACCGCCCCTCCGCCGAACCAGATCGTTGTCAGCCCCATGGTGGCAATCTCCACGATCAGCATCACCACGAGCACACCCAGCCAGAATATCACCATATTCTTTCCTCCCCGCCAACGCTCCGTCCAACTCCATGCGCCGACTATACGCTGGCTCCAGTGTAGCATAAAAAAAGAATCCTGCATAGCAGGATTCCCGAACGGCAGCAAGCCGCCTTGAATTGCCGCCTCGAATTCACGCAGCCCGGCAACGAGCCGTCATTCACTCACATCGAACCAAAAAAGCGATGTCCGCCGATCACAATTCCCTCGCTCTTGTGTGTGGTTCCGTTAAAAAAGATACATTCTCCCACCGGCTTCGTCCCCGCCAGAGCATCCTGCGCCGCCTGAATGCAGTCCGCCGGCACGGAACCGTTGGCAAGAACCGTATCGAGCCTGCCGCAGGCCGCCGGAGTAAACTGGCCCTGCTGGTAAACGACCTCCCGGATCGTGTTCGGAAACTTCGGGCTCGCCACACGGTTTAACACCACATTGCCGACTGCCACCTTGCCTTCATGCGACTCCGTTCCCGCCTCACAGTAAATAATAGCTGCCAGAATCATCAGTTCCTCATCCACCGCAGAAGCTTGTGCGGATTCCGCTGCCACGGTCACCGTCTCCACTGTCTCCGTCGCGGCCGCTGCCGCACTCTGCACATCCGCCACAGCCACTGCCGTCTCCTGCGCGACTGCCACGGCATTCGTCGTTTCTGCCGCCGCAGCCGAAGCTCCCTGCGCATCCGCCACCCCGATGATCTGCTGCGCCGCACTCTCCGCTGCCGCAGGCGCCGCGACATCAGCCGTCCCGATCGTCTCCCCGCTCTCCGCAACAGCTCCGGCCGTTGCTGTTTCCGCCGCATACGCCGTGATCTGCGTCGCTCCCGTTATCATCCAGAACGCCAGAAGCAGTCCCGCTATTTTTATAATACTGCAAACTGTTTTTTTCATATCCCCTCTCACAATTCATCGCAGCTGTTATCGAAATAACATATTTTCTAAATCCGGTGTTTCGGTGTTTGTTTCTTTTGTTTGAAATTTGTTACAAAATTATTAAAAAAGTTACGCCTGAATCGTACCACCGTGTAATAGTTTTGTCAAGATTTGCCGTCTCGCCGTTAAAATCCAAAAAAAAAGTCCCGTAACACGCATAGTTACGGGACTTACCCAGATTTTACACAGTACTGTTTTTTGATGATAAATTGTATTATTTTTAATACAATGTGAAGATTTTCTTAACGATTCGCGCCGTCCGGGGCACTGGCCACTGAGACCGCAACAATAGGAGACAGGAGCGTAGCATACTGTTTCAGAGCTTTTTGGATTTCTCGATTGCCGCTCCGATTGCCTCCATCACAGCGGCCCGCATCCCTCTTTTTTCCAGAACCTCCACCGCTTCTATCGTCGTTCCGCCCGGCGAGCAGACCATATCCTTGAGCTCTCCCGGATGCATCCCTGTCTCGAGCAGGAGTTTCGCCGATCCGAGCACCGACTGCGCCGCGAATCGGTATGCCTGTTTGCGGGGCATTCCGCCCTTGACCGCCGCATCCGCCATTGCCTCTATAAAGAGAAACACATAGGCGGGAGAAGATCCTGAAACACCTCCGACGGTGTCCATCAGTGTCTCCGGCACGACCTCCGCCATTCCGAAGCTCCCGATTAGTCCCATCGCCGTCTCCAGCTCCTCGTCCGATACATTCTCATTGCGGCAGACCGCGGAACATCCCTCCTCCACAAGAGCGGGGGTATTCGGCATGCAGCGGACGATTTTCACCGGTTTGCCCAGTTCCTCTCCAAGCCATTTCGTCGTTTTGCCCGCCGCCACACTGATCACCAGCTTCGAGGGCTCCAGCGCGTCGCGGATCTCCTCCAGCACCACACGCAGGAATTGCGGCTTGACGGCCAACACGATAATATCCGCATCCCGCACCACCTGGACGTTAGACTCCTCCGTCCGGATTCCCAGCTCACGCGCCACCTTCTCCCGGGTTTCCTGCGTATGTGCCGATCCGACGATGTCCTCCGGCGAAACAATCTCCTTTTTCAGAATTCCGCCGATCATTGCCTTTGCCATGTTTCCCAGTCCGATAAAACCAATTACCATACGATTCACCAGCTTTCCTGCTCAAACACCGCACTTTTTACCTGTTTTTACCTACTATTTATTATATAATATTTTCCTTCCGGGTAAAGATTGAAAAATATGAATAGATACGATGAATCATATGCGGGGCGCATATGATTCAGTCTAATCATAGACAAACCTTTATCTCAGCCCTTTTTTGATTGACTTATTCAGTCATTCGTCTCTGACGATCCGCCTCGTAGAGCAGCACGCTGGCCGCCACCGCCGCATTCAGAGACTCGATCCTGCCCCGCATCGGCAGTATGATTCTATAATCCGCCGCACTGGCCGCCTCATCACTCAGACCGTTCCCCTCATTGCCGATCAGAAGTGCTGTTCCTTCTATATAAGAGCAACTCTCGTAGGAGCGCGCCCCTTCGAGATGCGCCGCATAAATCGCGATGCCCTTCTCCCGGATTCTCCCAAGAGTTCCGACGAAATCCTCCGCACAGAAAAAAGGCATTCGGAACAGAGCGCTCATTGTGGCGCGCACCGTTTTGGGATTGAACACATCCACCGTCCCGCGACTCATCACAATCCCCGTCACTCCCGCCGCTTCCGCGGTCCGGATCATCGTCCCGAGATTCCCGGGATCCTGAATATCCTCGAGGAGAAGAAGGAGGGGCGGCGGCGCGAAACGCCCCGCTCTATCTGATCCGCCCAGCCCGGATATCTGCACCGCAATGCCCGGCGAAGGCATCCCGGACGTCTGCGCCGCAATTTCCGGAGAAAGTACCCCGGACGTCTGCACCACAGTGCCCTCCAGAATCTCCTCCAGCTCATAGTGCGGCTGTCTGGCCACGCATAGAATCCCCTGCGGTGTCTGCGTGTCACAGATACGCCACATCAGTTCCTGTGGAATCACTGCGCAGAAGCATCCGCCCGCGCACAGCCGGTTCCACTTCTCCCACGCAGTCTCCCTTCTCCTTCCGGAAGAGGAGGAATCAGCCCCGTTTTGATTGACTTGATTGGTCGATTCATTTATCATCGACCGCATTGCCCGTCCACGCTCACCTTCCTGCCGGATCTGTTCTCCGTCCCGCCAGATCTGTTCCCCTTACTGCCGTATCTGAGCCAGACACTGCTCCTTGATGTATATTTCAGAGAGAAATGACTCCGGCTTATCAAGAAAAAGATTTTGATGAAATTCTGCAGTTATGCGGGCATA
>JAUNGV010000105.1 GCA_030524225.1 Eubacteriales bacterium | reverse complement strand
CAAACAGCTTTTAATTTGTTTCGGAGATTGCTAATGTGAACATTTAATGTGTTATCCTCACTGACATACGCAGCGTTCCAAACGCTTTGAAACAAATTTGCCTTTGAAAATATTTTATCCGGGTATTTCATCAACAGCTCTAAAATTGCAAATTCTTTTGCCGTTAAAGCCAACTCTCTGCCTTGCAAAAAGGCGATATTATCGTCCAAATCCAACATCAAATCGCCATGGCGTAAACAGGCAGGAGGACCTTTTTGAAATTGTACCCGACGGAGATTACTTTCAATTCTGGCCAGAACTTCCTCCATGTCAAATGGTTTGGTAATATAATCATCTGCCCCGAGGTGCAGTAAATCTATTTTGTTTTGCGTTGTTACTTTGGCAGAAATGACGATAACAGGAACCGTAGAACATTCTCTTACCGCTGTAAGTACAGTATCTCCATTTCGATATGGGAGCATAATATCGAGCAATATCAAATCAATATTATTTTCCCGCAGGCAATCCAATACATGAAGCCCGTCATATTGACAAAGAACTTCATATCCCTTTTCCTGCAAAAATTCAGCTAATAACTTACTGATTTCCAAATCATCTTCAACCAACATGATTTTCATCTTCGTTTTTCACCTGCTTTTTATATCGTCTGTCAGCGGGCTTGTTTGTTTCTTTGGGGAGAAGCCAGACAAGCCGTTTTCACAGCGCCGGGAATATTTCTTATTATAATTTCATCAGCTCGAAGAACGCAAGGCAGGAAATCTGATAAGGGCCGTAGCCCTCCATCGTCAGGGGAAAATCCGGCGTACCACTTCGGCAGCTTCCTCGTCCGCAGCGAGGGATGCTTCTTGAGTTCCGGAAATCCGGTTACGAAAAGGTGACTAGGTAATAGATTTGTGCGTTCTTTTTTTGACCATGGGAATCTTTTATAATGATGGTGCGGACGGGAAAGAGAGTCCGGGAGAACAGGTTGTTCTGCTTCACGGTTTGCGCAGGCGTACCGCAGAGCAACAGGAATCGCAGAAAGAGACTGCGCGGATTTCTGCTGAGGGCGCCGCAGACAGACTGCGGCAGCAAGGAGGGACAAATGGCACTTTCCAATTTATTCGGATGGAACACGGAGGCACAGGAGCAGGCGGCAGCGGCGTGCGGAGCAGGGGACAAGCCCGAGGCGAAACCGGCAGCATGCGGTTCGGCCTGCGGAGCGGGCGATCAGCCGGAAGCGAAACCGGCGGCGTGCGGCTCGGCATGTGGGGCAGGCGATAAGTAAGAAACCTGCTGCAAGAGGCGGCAGGCAGTACATCAACTGAGTGAACAGAGTGAATGGGGTGAAGGGACATGAAACAGTATTTTTCTTTCCAGTGGCACATTACCGATGAGTGTGATCAGAGATGCAAGCATTGCTATATTTTTTCAGAAAACGTATGTAAACATCTCGATTCCATGAACTGGGAGCAGATGCAGGAGACGTTTGCCAATTGTCTGGACTTCTGCGAAGTACACGGAAGGCTTCCGTATTTTTATATCACGGGCGGGGATCCGATTCTGCACCCGGATTTCTGGAAGCTGCTGGGACTGATGAAGGAGCATGCCATTCCCTTCACTATTCTAGGCAATCCGTTCCACTTAAACGATGACGTCTGCCGCCGGCTGAAAGAGTACGGATGCGAGAAGTATCAGCTGTCCATCGACGGACTGCAGGAGACCCACGACTGGTTCCGCAAACCGGGCAGCTTTGAGACGACGCTGGAGACGATCGGCTGCATCAACCGGGCGGGGATCCGCTCCGTTGTGATGACGACGGTGTCGGGGACAAACATTGACGAGGTGCCGGGGATCATCGATGCGGTTGTGGCGGCGGGAGCGAATGTGTACGCCTTTGCGCGCTACTGCCCGACGAGCGAGGAGAAGGACACCGGCATTGAACCGCTGCGCTACCGGCAGCTGCTGGCGGAGTGCGACCGGAAATTTAAGGAGTACGAGGCGGCGGGATGCCAGACCTATTTCAATAAAAAGGATCATCTCTGGACGCTGTACGAGTATGAGACCGGCGCCTTCCGGATTCCGGAGACGGTGGAGGAGGGAATGATCTACGGTGGCTGCAACTGCGGAAACTGTCATCTGACGATTCTGCCCACCGGCGATGTGTATGCCTGCCGGAGAGTACAGAACAGCAGAGTGGCAAATGTGTTTACCGACAGGCTTGCGGATGTCTGGGTCTGCCAGATGGAACAGTACCGGGAGTTTCAGCGGTTTGAAAAATGTGCAAAATGCGAGCTTCTGGCGTTTTGCCGGGGATGTCCGGCAGTTGCGAGCGGGAAAAACGGAAATTTCTATGCGGCGGATCCGCAGTGCTGGAAGGAAGTAGGCTAGTGTTGAGGCGTTGTAAGAACGCGGAACGGAGGTTAGTATGAAAAGCGTGATGGAGGCGATTCTGCATCGCCGTGCAATCAGGAGATTTGAGGAGAGACAGATTGCGGAGGAGGATCTGCAGCAGATTCTGCAGGCAGGGCTGTATGCCCCCAGCGCGGGCGGGCGGCAGGGTGTGATCTTCGCGGTCAGTCAGGACAAAGAGGTCAACGAGCGGCTCGGAAAGATCAAGCGGGCCAATTCCGCGCCGAAGATGGCGACGGCGACCAGCTACGTTTCAAAAGAGCAGCCGAGTATTGCGGACGATCCCAAACTGATCAACGCCTTTTACGATGCACCGACGGTGATCACGATGTTTGCACCGAAGAATTTCCTCTTCTCCGTGGACGACTGTGCCGTGGCGGCAGAGAATATGATGCTGGCGGCGGATGCGCTCGGCGTAGGCGCCTGCTATATCGGACAGGGCTGGACGGCGTTTGCCGATCCCTATGGACAGGAGATTCTGCGCAAATGGAAGATTGATCCGGGCTATTACGCTGTAATGCAGCTGCTGCTGGGCTATCCCAGAGAGGGGGATGCGCATCCTTCTCCGAAACCGAGAAAAAACGACCGGGTTCTGCGGTTCTGATTTCGTTTTTGCTAAGGTACGGCATTCGCCGTACCTTTTAAAATTTTGTTGACAAACTTATACCCCTATAGGTATATTAAATATGAAATACCAATAGGGGTATAAGGAAAGAAGACAAATTGTGTCGGAGCGCCGGGAGAGACGCTCCGGAATGGAGGTCAGTGTGAAAAAATTAGAAGAGCTTCTGGAATGGGGCGGCACGAAAAAGGAGATTGTGCTTCTTGTGGTATCGGGGATTGCCCTGCTGGGCAGTATTCTGCAGATTCATCCTTTGCCGTTTGATCTGGCATGGGTTGCGATTGTGCTCTGCGGGATTCCGATCATTCTGGAAGCAGTGATCGGACTGGTGACAGCATTCGACATCAAGGCGGATGTTCTCGTCTCCATCGCACTGATCGCTTCTATTGTGATCGGAGAGGATTTTGCGGCGGGAGAGGTCGCCTTCATTATGCAGCTGGGCGCTCTGCTTGAGGATCTGACAGTGGCGCGGGCGCGGGCGGGCATTGAGAAGCTGGTCCATCTGACGCCCCGGACGGCGAGGAGGCTGACGGAGACAGGGGAGGAGATTGTCGCCGCACAGGAGGTGCGGGTCGGCGATCTGCTGCGGGTACTGCCGGGAGATACGATTCCGGTGGACGGCGTGATCACGCAGGGACAAACCTCGATCAATCAGGCGGTTATGACAGGGGAATCCCTGCCTGTGGATAAGGGACCGGGGGACGAAGTGTCCAGCGGCACGGTCAATCAGTTCGGCTCGTTTGACATGAAGGCGACGAAGGTGGGCGAGGACAGCTCTATTCAGAGGATGATCCGTCTCGTGCAGTCTGCGGACGCGGGCAAAGCAAAGATCGTCGGCGTGGCGGACCGGTGGGCGACATGGATTGTTGTGATTGCTCTGGGGGCGGCGGCTCTCACATGGCTTTTTACCGGACAGATGATCCGGGCGGTCACGATTCTCGTCGTCTTCTGTCCCTGTGCGCTTGTGCTGGCGACGCCGACAGCGATTATGGCGGCCATCAGCAACGCGACGAGACACGGTTTTCTCGTCAGAGAGGGGGATGCGCTGGAGCGTCTTGCGTCTGTTTCGCACGTCGCCTTCGATAAGACGGGAACGCTGACCTGCGGCACGCCGAAAGTGGCGGCTGTGCGGGTGCTGCGGGAAACGTGCCCGGAGGCGGGAAACGCTGCGGTTTCAGAGCGGGAACGGGAGCTCTACGCCTGCGCGGCGGGAGCCGAGCAGTATTCGGAGCATCCGCTGGGCAGAGCGATCCTGCGCTGTTACAGGGAGAGTGTCGGGATGGATGTGCCGCAGGCGGAGGACTTTAAGATGCTGCCGGGGCGAGGCGTCAGTGCGAAGGTAAACGGGCGTGTGGTTCTCGCCGGAAATGAGGAGCTCTTTGCGGAGCGGTCGGTTCCGTTATCGGAAGAGATGCGGCAGGCGGCGGGGCAGTATACAGAGGACGGCTGCACGGTGATTTATCTGGCGCTTGACGGAGAGGCAGCGGGATTTCTCGCCCTGTCGGACACTCTGCGGGAGAGTGCGCCCGCCGCGATTGCCGGGGTAAAAAGAGCAGGCGCACAGCCGGTGCTGCTGACGGGAGACCACAAAAATGCGGCGGTTCATATCGCGAAGTCACTTGAGATCGGAGAGGTTCATGACAGCTGTCTGCCGGAGGATAAGCTGCGTTGGATCGACGAGACACAGAAAAGCGGCGGCCATGTCTGTATGATCGGCGACGGGATCAACGATGCGCCTGCTCTGAAAAAGGCGTATGTCGGCATCGCCATGGGTGGCGTGGGGAGCGATATTGCGGTCGACGCCGCGGACATCGCCCTTGTGAACGACGAGATAAAGGAACTGCCACATCTTCTGCGTCTGGCGCGGCGCATGATGTTTACCATCCGCTGTAATCTGACCTTCTCCATGACGCTGAATTTTGTCGCGATTATTCTGGCGATCACGGGGATTCTCAATCCGGTGGTGGCGCGCTGGTGCACAATGCGGGTTCCGTTGTGGTGATCGTGAACTCGGCATTTCTGCTGCGGTGGAGGAATCGTCGCAGCTGATGACGTGAAGCGGATCATAACCGTTCAGCCCGCGC
>JAUNGV010000023.1 GCA_030524225.1 Eubacteriales bacterium | reverse complement strand
GACGAGGGAGGCGCTGACGATCGCCAAGGAGAACGACGCGCTGATCTCTTTTGATCCCAATTACCGCGCGCCGCTCTGGGATTCCGAGGAAGAGGCCAAGCAGAAGATTATTTTCGGCCTGCAGAACTGCGATATTCTGAAAATTTCCGACAATGAGATCGAGCTGATGACGGGGACGTCGGACATTGACGCGGGAATCCGGCAGATCATCGACCGGTACGAGATTCCGCTCGTGTTCGCGACGCTGGGCAGAAACGGCAGCCGTGCGTATTACGGCGGCTATAAGGTGGAAGAGGAGGGATTCCTGAATCCGGACACGATCGAAACGACAGGCGCGGGGGACACCTTCTGCGCGTGCGCGCTCCATTTTGTGCTTCGCTATGGACTGAAGAATCTGACGAAGGATAACCTGCACGA
Source organism: Eubacteriales bacterium (assembly GCA_030524225.1). Taxonomy (GTDB): domain Bacteria; phylum Bacillota; class Clostridia; order Lachnospirales; family Lachnospiraceae; genus CAG-791. The sequence goes on along the minus strand of JAUNGV010000023.1, from coordinate 39,056 downwards.
ACTGCTTCTGTTTGCGAACGCGGCGGCGAGCGTGATTACAACGAGAAAGGGCGCACTCTGTGTGATGCCGGAGCGGGAAGAAGTCGAGGGACTGATGCGCAGCTGCGGGAGATGGCCGGAATAGGAGAAGAAACGTGAAAAAAGAAAAAATTGTACTGTGGCAGGAGGGGGAGTATTCCTATCCGCTGGCATTCGGCTTTGTGCCGAATCTGCGCAGCTATCTGCATGAGGAGGACGAGAGTGTCCGTCCGTGCATGCTCGTGGTGCCGGGAGGCGGATACTGCATGGTTTCGCCGACAGAGGGGGAGATCATCGCGCTGAAATTCTATGAGAAAGGCTACAATGCTTTCGTTCTGACGTATACGACGGATCTTCCGATGACGGAGGCGCTGGGCATGCAGCCGCTGCGCGATCTCTCCCGGGCCGTGCGGGTGATCCGGGCGGGAGCGGACGGCTACCGGATCGATCCGGAGAGGCTGGCAATCTGCGGGTTCTCCGCGGGCGGCCATCTCTGCGCGAGCCTCTGCGTACACTGGGAGGACGTCGCGGAAGAAAACGAGGCGTTCGCGGCCTGCTCCAACCGGCCCGATGCGGCGATTCTCTCCTATCCGGTGATCTCCTCCGGCTCCGCGGCGCATGTGGATTCCTTCAAGGCGCTGCTGGGCAGAGAGAGGGTGGAGAGCGGGCAGGCCGCAGAGGAACTGGAGTATATGTCGCTGGAGAAGCACGTCGGAGCGGGAACGCCGCCCTGCTTTCTCTGGCACACGGCGGATGACGAGGCGGTTCCGGTGGAGAACAGCCTGCTCTTTGCAGAGGCCCTGAGAAAGCAGGGAATCCGCCACGCGCTTCATATTTTCTCACACGGACATCACGGCCTCTCTCTGGCGGACGAGACCTGGGCGAACCGTGAATTCGGAGAGCCGTATACGGTGGAGCAGCTCATGGCGATGATCGGGGCGGTGAAGGACGGCAGCCTCGTTCTTCCGAAACAGGAGAGCGAGCAGATCTGCGCCTTTTCCAATATGAGTCTGGGGGAGAAAGAGGAGACGAACGAAGAGGTCAGGATATGGCCGGAGCTGGCGCAGCAGTGGCTCTCCCGTATCTGGTGAGATTTGACGTTTCGGACGTTTGCTATTATAATTACCTAACATTCGAGGATACTTGAAAAGGCAGATGTATCTGCGCGGAAACGTTGCGGATAGATCTGCGCTTTTGGTGAGAGGTGAACAGCGCGCAGACGGGTGGAAGAGTATGGACGAAAAAAGGATGACGGCGGCTCAAGAGGCGGCAGGACAGCAGGAAAAGACAAACAGCATTCATGAGGCGGTGCTGCGGGAAGTGCCGCAGCCGCAGCTCTCAAGAACCTTTGCGGCGTCCGGAAAGCCGGAGAAGGAGAAGATGGATATTTCTCCCCTGACGGCGACCGGCCGGCGCGGCGTCGGTTTTGACGACGGGCGGATTGAGAGTATCGCGGAGTACGTGAGTCCTTCGGTGCTGTATCAGGATCTGATCGACCGTGTGAGACGGTATCACCCTTCCGACGATATTTCCATGATCGAGAAGGCGTACCGCGTCGCGGACAAGGCGCACACGGGACAGGTGCGCAAATCCGGAGAACCTTATATCATTCATCCGCTCTATGTCGCGATTATTCTCGCTGATCTGGAAATGGACAAGGAGACGATTGCGGCGGGGCTGTTGCACGATGTCGTCGAGGACACGATTCTGACCAAAGAGGAAATCGAGGCGGATTTCGGGCCGGACGTCGCCCTGCTGGTGGACGGCGTGACGAAGCTGCAGAAGCTCCGTCTCTCCGGCGATTACAAGGACAAGACGCCGGAGCAGCTGGAGATGCAGGCGGAGAATCTGCGCAAAATGTTCCTCGCCATGGCCAAGGACATCCGGGTCATCCTGATCAAGCTGGCAGACCGTCTCCACAATATGCGGACGCTCTCCCACATGCCGCCGGAAAAGCAGAAGCGCATCGCGCAGGAGACGCTCGACATCTACTCTCCGATCGCGCAGCGCCTCGGCATCAGCAAGATCAAGGTGGAACTGGACGATCTCTCGCTCAAATACTTAAAGCCGGACGTTTACTACGATCTCGTCGAGCAGGTGCGCGAGCGCAAGAGCGAGCGGGAGAAATACGTGCAGGAGATCGCGGAAGAGGTCAGGCAGCACATCGCGGAGGCCGGTATCAAGGGACAGGTGGACGGCCGGGTCAAGCATTTCTTCAGTATTTACAAGAAAATGGTCAATCAGGGCAAGACACTGGATCAGATTTACGATCTCTTTGCGGTTCGGATTATCGTGGATACGGTCAAGGACTGCTATGCGGCGCTGGGCGTCATCCATGAGATGTACAAGCCGATTCCGGGGCGGTTCAAGGATTATATCGCGATGCCCAAGGCGAATATGTATCAGTCCCTGCACACGACGCTGATCGGCTCCACGGGGCAGCCCTTTGAGATCCAGATCCGCACCTATGAGATGCACAAGGCGGCGGAATACGGTATCGCCGCGCACTGGAAGTACAAAGAGGCCTCCGACGGCAAAAAGGTGGAGACGCAGGAGGAGGAGAAGCTCGTCTGGCTGCGCCAGATTCTGGAATGGCAGCGGGATATGTCGGACAACAGGGAGTTCATGAATCTCTTAAAGAGCGATCTGGATCTGTTTTCCGACAGTGTGTACTGCTTTACCCCGACGGGAGAGGTCAAGAACCTTCCGGCGGGTTCCACGCCGATTGATTTCGCCTATGCGATTCACACGGCGGTGGGCAATAAGATGATCGGCGCGCGGGTCAACGGCAAGCTTGTCAATATCAACTATCAGATCCAGAACGGCGACCGGGTGGAGATTCTGACCTCCCAGAACTCCAAGGGGCCGAGCCGGGACTGGTTAAACGTCGTCAAGAGCGCGCAGACGAAGAACAAGATCAACCAGTGGTTCAAAAACGAGTTAAAGGAAGAGAATATCGTCCGGGGCAAAGAGCTCTTCGCCGCTTACTGCAAAGCCAAGAGCATCGTGCAGTCCGATCTGATGAAGCCGGAGTATATGGAAGCGGTCATGAAGAAGTACGGCTTCCGCGACTGGGATGCGGTGATGGCGGCGGTGGGCCACGGCGGCCTCAAGGAGGGACAGATCGTCAACAAGATGCAGGAGCTCTACGAGCAGGAGCACACGAAGCATCTGACGGACGAGGAGGTGCTGGCGCAGGTGGAAGAGAACGCCAGACACCCGCATATGAAAGGAAAGAACGCCATCGTCGTCAAGGGCATCCACGATGTGGCGGTCCGTTTCTCCCGCTGCTGCAATCCGGTGCCGGGTGACGAGATCGTGGGATTTGTGACCCGGGGACGCGGCGTGACGATTCACAGGACGGACTGCGTGAATATTATCCATATGCCGGAGATGGATCGGGTGCGGCTGATTGACGCGGAGTGGGAGGACGGAGCCCAGACGACGATCGAAGGGGCGTTCGAGGCGGAGATCAGTATCTTTGCGAACGACAGAAGCGGTCTGCTCAATGATATTTCCCGCGCGTTTACAGAAAAGAATGTGAATATTCTGGCGATCAACACGAGAACAAACAAGCAGGGACTGGCGACCATGACGGTCGTGTTCCAGATCAACGGCAAAGAACAGCTCACGCAGATGATCGACAGGCTCCGGATGGTGCCGAGCGTGATTGACATTGTGAGAACAACGGGCTGACGCAGAGGGCGGCAGACGGACAGGGGAGCCGCGCAGCGCGCTCCGGAACGGAGAAGAGTATGAGTAAAATACAGGTTGGCGTTTATACAATCGGGATGGTGCAGACGAATTTCTATTATCTGCATCTGGAGGATTCCAATGAGGTCGTGGTCTTCGATCCGGCGGACAACGGGGATCTGCTCTATGAGAAGCTGACGGCGCAGGGGCTGCAGGTCAGGGCAATTTTCCTGACGCATGCGCATTTCGACCATATCTTGGGGGCGAATGAGCTGCGGGAGCTCGCCAAGGCACCTCTCTACGCCTATGAGGAGGAGCAGGTGCTCTGCGAGGATGCGGACAATAACTGTTCGCGGGAGTGCGGCAAGCCCTATACTGTCGTGCCGGACCGCTATCTGAAAGACGCAGAGGCAATCACGGCGGCGGGTATCACGGTTCATGTGATTGCGACGCCGGGACACACGGTGGGCAGCTGCTGTTATTATATCGAACACACCGACGGGGAGGAGATCCAGCACATTCTGATGAGCGGCGATACGCTCTTTGAGGAATCCATCGGGCGGACGGATCTTCCGACCGGTTCCACGAGCGCACTGATCCGCTCGATCCGGGACAGGCTTTTCGAACTGCCGGACGATACGACGGTCTGTCCGGGACACGGCGGCTTCACAACGATCGGTCACGAGAAGAAGTACAACGCCTTTGTGTAAACGGAAAGTCCGGCGGGGCGGCAGGGGTGGAAATCGTTCCATACAGCAGAGAAGCAGGCGCATGGCCGCCTGCTTTTGTATGCTGTTTCATCGCGCGGGCGCTCCGGCATAAAGTTTGCTGATGGCAGATGCAAACCAAACAGGAGAGTGTGGCGTCGCCTCGTCACGCGAAAGCGCTTCGGAATGGAGAATAGTATGATTCTGGCAATCGAAAACAAAGAACTGTACGCCTATGAGATTCACTCGCTGATCAAGGCGTTTTATCCGGAGAAAGAGGTGAAGGTCTACGCGGAGGGAAGCGAGAGCTATGCGCGTTACCTTGCCCATGAGAAAACTGCGCCGGAAATCTCGCTCCGTTTTGCGGTGATCTTCTCACAGGAGGATATCGTGGTGCGGCAGGGAGAGCGCAGCTTCTCTGCCCGGGAGAGAGGATTTACCGCAGAAGGAAGGACGGCGAATCCGGAGAATGAGGAAGAGGCCGGAAATGAGGCGCATCCGGCGGATCAGGAAGAGGGCCGGATCGATTATTCCGTGAAGAGCAAGGTCTGTAAGGATGTGCTGAAACATCTTCTCTACCGGGCGCTGTGCGAACTGACGGGGAGAACGCTCCCCTGGGGAGAGCTGATCGGCATCCGGCCCACGAAAATCGCGATGACGCATCTGCTGGGCGGGGAGACGGCGGAGCAGGCGCAGGCGGCGCTGGAGAGAGAGTATTGCGTCAGCGGGGAGAAGGCGGCGCTGGCCGTCGAGATCGCATCGCGGGAGCGGGAGATTCTGGCTCCGATTCATTACGAGAACGGATACAGTCTCTATATTGGAATCCCCTTCTGCCCGACGACCTGTCTCTACTGTTCCTTCACCTCCTTCCCGATCGCCTCGTGGCAGGACCGCGTCGCGGCGTATCTGGATGCGCTGGAGCGGGAGATGGCCCACACGGCGGCGCTGATGCGGGGGCGGATTCTCGATACGGTTTATATCGGCGGCGGTACGCCCACGACGCTCTCCGCTCCGCAGCTGGAGAGACTGCTTCTGGCGGTGGAGAGGTATTTCCCGCTGGAGAGGCTGCAGGAATATACGGTGGAGGCGGGAAGGGCGGACAGTATCACACCGGAGAAGCTGACTGTTCTGAAAGCCCACGGAATCACCCGGATCAGCGTCAACCCGCAGACGATGAAGGACGAGACGCTGCGTCTGATCGGCAGGCATCACACGGTGGCGCAGGTGAAGGAGGCGTTCAGCGCCGCGCGGGAGGCCGGATTTGACAATATCAACATGGATCTGATTCTGGGACTCCCGGGAGAGACGCAGGAGGATGTGGCCTACACGATTCAGGAGGTGGAGAAGCTCTCGCCGGACAGTCTGACCGTTCACTCACTGGCCATCAAGAGAGCGTCCCGTCTGAACCAGTGGATCGAGAAGAACGGGATTTCTTCTATTCATAATACGGACGACTGCATGCGGATCGCGGCGGAGGGAGCGCACCGGCTCGGGATGAATCCGTATTACCTGTACCGGCAGAAGAATATGTCGGGCAATTTCGAGAATGTGGGGTATGCCCGAGAGGGGCGCTACGGGATTTACAACATTCTGATCATGGAGGAAAAGCAGTCGATCATGGCGCTGGGAGCGGGTTCCATTTCCAAAGCCCTCTTCCCCGGAGGCAGAATCGAGAGGAGCGATAACTGCAAGGACGTGGCGACTTACATTCAGAATATTGAGGAAATGCTGCACCGGAAGGAGCGTCTGTTCGCTGAATAAGGAGCGGGGCGAAGGAACAATAAACGGCGCTTCACAAATTTTTAACTTGCCAATCGGAGAAAAGTAGGGTATAGTGCAAAACGAACTTTGTGCGCGGCACAAAGTTCGTTCGAAGCAGCGGAGCTGCTTCGGTGTGAGAGAAATGAATTTGCTTTCATCGGCACAAAGTTCGTTCGAAGCAACAAAGTTGCTTCGGTGTGAGAGAAATGAATTTGCTTTTCTCAGGCACAAAGTTCATTCGAAGCAGCGAAGCTGCAATAAAATCCCTGTGTCGGAGACGGCGCGGAATGGAGTTTGTATGGCGAAATATCTGGTCATAGTGGAGTCACCGGCGAAGGTTAAGACAATTAAGAAATTCCTCGGTTCCAATTATGAGGTGGCGGCGAGCAACGGGCATGTCCGGGACCTGCCCAAGAGTAAGCTGGGAATCGACGTGGAAAACGGCTATGAGCCGAAGTATATCACAATCAGAGGAAAGGGCGATCTGCTTGCGGGGCTGCGCAAGCTCGTCAAAAAATCGGAGAAAATCTATCTCGCGACCGACCCTGACCGGGAGGGGGAGGCGATCTCGTGGCATCTGATTACCGCCCTGCATCTTCAGGACAAGAAGGTGTACCGGATTACCTTTAACGAGATCACGAAGAAGGCAGTCTCGGAATCCCTTAAGAATGCAAGGGAAATCGACATGAATCTTGTCGACGCGCAGCAGGCCCGCCGCTGTCTCGACCGCATGGTGGGATACCGGATCTCCCCGCTGCTGTGGCAGAAGGTAAAGCGCGGGCTCTCCGCGGGGCGCGTGCAGTCGGTGGCTCTGCGGATGATCGGCGACAGAGAGGACGAGATCAACTCCTTTATTCCGGAGGAGTACTGGACGCTGGACGCCGTTCTCGGGGTAAAGGGAGAGAAGAAAACGCTGCTTGCTCACTATTACGGCCCTGTTTCGGAGGGAAAGGCGCCGAAAAAGAAGGCGGATATTCATAATCAGGAGGAGGCGGATCGCCTGCAGAGAGAGCTTTCCGGCGCCTCTTTTGCTGTGACGGAGGTCAAAAAAGGAGAGCGCACCAAGAAGCCGCCGCTGCCGTTTACCACCTCGACCCTGCAGCAGGAAGCCAGCAAAACGCTGAATTTCTCCACACAGAAAACGATGCGGATTGCGCAGCAGCTCTATGAAGGCGTGGACATTAAAGGAAGCGGAACCATCGGTGTGATCACCTATCTGCGTACTGACAGCACCCGGATTTCCGACGAGGCGGTGGAAACCTCGGCGGCTTACATCGAGTCGCAGTACGGCAGGGAGTATCTGGCGGCAGAAGAGACGGTCAAGAAGGGCAAGGCCAAAATTCAGGACGCGCACGAGGCGATCCGCCCGACTGATATCGCAAGGACGCCGGCTTCGATCAAGGAATCCCTCTCCCGGGATCAGTTCCGGCTCTATCAGCTGATCTGGAAACGATTCGTCGCCTGCCGGATGACACCCGCCAGATACGAAACGACACAGGTCAAAATCACGGCGTCTCCGGAGGAGAGCACAGCGTCGCAGCAGCTCTTTACGGTGGCTGCGTCGCGCATTGCGTTCGACGGTTTCCTGAGCGTCTATACGGACGAGGAGGACGAGGAGACGGGAGGCGCGATGATGAAGGGGCTGGACGAGAACTCTGTCCTGTCGATGGAGGAGTTCGACGCAAAGCAGCACTTCACGCAGCCGGTTCCGCACTACACGGAGGCTTCTCTGGTGCGTGCGCTGGAGGAACAGGGAATCGGGCGCCCGAGCACCTATGCGCCGACCATCACGACGATTCTTGCCCGCCGCTATATCGTCAAGGAGGAGAAAAACCTCTATATGACGGAGCTTGGCGAGGTCGTGAACAATATGATGAAGGAGGCGTTCCCCTCGATTGTGGACCCGCGCTTTACCGCGAATCTGGAGAGCCTGCTGGACGGCGTGGCCGACGGCAAGGTGAAGTGGAAAACAATCATCGAGAATTTCTATCCCGATCTCGAGGCTGCGGTGAAGAAAGCGGAGCAGGAGCTGGCACAGGTCGAGGTGGCGGACGAGGTGAGCGAGGAGGTCTGCGAGAACTGTGGCCGTCACATGGTGATCAAGTACGGGCCGCACGGCCGTTTCCTCGCGTGCCCGGGATTCCCGGAGTGCCGCAACACAAAGCCGTATTATGAGAAAATAGGCGTCTCCTGCCCGAAATGCGGCAGGGATATCGTCCTGAAAAAGACGAAAAAAGGCCGGAAATACTACGGATGTATGGGAAATCCGGAGTGCGATTTCATGGTCTGGCAGAAGCCCAGCCAGCAGAAATGTCCGAAATGCGGCTCCATCATGCTGGAGAAAGGGAACAAGCTCGTCTGCTATAATGAGGACTGCGGCAATGTGATGGAAAAAACGGAATAGTGTTTTTATGAGCGGGACAGGCGGGGAGAAATCCGGTCTTCGGGAGATGAGAAAACGTTGTCAAGGCTCTTTCTGTGCGCTTTGAACGGCGTTTTTCACGCGTCAGACGTGAAATTGTGCACAAAAAAATCAATTTAATCATTTTCAAATTATTAAATATAGGCAAATTTAACGAATAAAGCAAAAAGATTCAGACAACTATATGGACGTTTTTCTCTTTTTATGGTACAATGATATCAAGAACACGGAAAAACGTATGGCGGAGCGACGATATGCCTCCGCGAAGCAGTGCAGAAGCGCGAAAACGGATACATGGAGAGCGGGACGGCGCACACGAAAGAGCGGGGAAGCGGGAGCAGTGCGGCCGGAACGCTGTATTGGACTGTACATGGCGGCCGGAAGGGGCGCGTTGCACGATATAGAGGTAAGCAGTAAGGCGTGAGCAAAGAAGGTGTTTTCATCAGGGGACGGGGAAGCAAACAACAAAAAGGAACTGGGGACAGCAGCTGACAACAGATATTGGGACAGAAAGCGGAGGAGAGAACAGTGGCGACGAATAACGTAAAACTACTCGACAAAACAAGAAAGATCGGGAAACTGCTTCACAACAACAATACCGGAAAAGTGGTGTTCAACGATATCTGCCGTATCATGTGCGATATTCTTGGCTCCAATATTCTGGTGATTTCCAGAAAGGGCAAGGTGCTCGGCTACGGGGAGGTGGCCGACGTGAAATCACTGACGGAGATGATCGTTGACAAGGTGGGCACCTTCATCGATCCCGCTCTTAACGAGAGATTTCTCGGAGTGCTCTCGACGAAGGAGAACGTCAACCTTGATACGCTCGGTTTTGAGAGGGACGTGGACGACAATTACAACGCAATCATCGCGCCGATCGAGATCGCGGGCGAGCGTCTTGGAACCGTGTTTATCTACAAGCAGAACGATCAGTACGACATCGACGATATCATTCTCTGCGAGTACGGCACGACCGTCGTCAGTCTTGAGATGCTGCGGGCGGTGACGGAGGAGACGGCGGAGGAGAACCGCAAGATTTCGGTCGTGAAATCGGCGATCGGCACGCTCAGCTATACGGAGATGGAAGCGATCATCCATATTTTCGACGAACTCAACGGCACGGAGGGAATTCTCGTGGCGAGCAAGATCGCGGACAAGGAAGGCATCACCCGCTCAGTGATCGTCAACGCACTGCGCAAGTTCGAGTCGGCAGGCGTAATCGAGTCCCGCTCTTCGGGCATGAAGGGAACCTATATCAAGGTTCTGAACGATGCGGTCTACGGAGAGATCGATCAGATGAAGAAACAGCTGCACGGGTAATACGCAGCTTTTCGCAGAAAAGCTGCGGCGAAGCGGCAGAGCCGCTTCGGAATAAAACTGACAGTCACAGTTCAGCCCGCGCCATTCGCAAAGTCGCGCTGTCGCGCTTTCCGCCGCTTCGCGGCTGCCTTTGCTCATGAGATGGCGCTCCCTCAGCCGAAAGCAAGAGGCACAAATTCGTGCGAACACGATTTGCACCTCTTGCTCACGGCTGGATGAACTGGTGATTCATTTAAAAGCGGGGCTTGCGTAAAGCCCCGCTTTGTGATAGAATTCGAATGTTGTGAAAAATTCACGCATTCTGGGCAGGCGCGCAGGTGGCGGAACATGATTGTTTCGCGGGTGCGTTTCCTTCCGGAGAGAGGAATCGATCCGAAGCTGTCGGCTGGGTGCGGAAGACAAACCAAAATGGAGGAAAGAAACATGGGCGTTATTACTATGAAGCAGCTGCTGGAAGCAGGCGTACATTTCGGTCACCAGACGAGACGCTGGAACCCGAAGATGGCTCCGTACATCTTCACGGAGAGAAACGGAATCCACATCATCGACCTGCAGAAGTCTGTTATTAAGGTAGAGGATGCGTACAAGGCTGTATTCGAGATCGCATCCCAGGGCGGCACGCTCCTGTTCGTCGGCACGAAGAAGCAGGCGCAGGATGCAGTCAGAACCGAGGCGGAGCGCTGCGGTATGTACTATGTCAACGAGAGATGGCTGGGCGGCATGCTCACCAACTTTAAGACGATCCAGTCCAGAATCGAGAGACTGAAGAAGATCGAGAAGATGTCTGAGGACGGAACCTTCGACGTTCTTCCGAAGAAGGAAGTCGCACAGCTCCAGAAGGAGTGGGACAAGCTCGAGAGAAATCTCGGCGGCATCAAGACGATGACCCGTATTCCGGATGCTATCTTCGTGGTAGACCCGAAGAAAGAGAAGATCTGCGTACAGGAAGCACACGCGCTCGGAATCACTCTGATCGGTATCGGTGATACGAACTGCGATCCGGAAGATCTTGACTTCATCATCCCGGGCAACGACGATGCGATCCGTGCAGTCAAGCTGCTGTGCAGCAAGATGGCAGACGCTGTGATCGAGGCGCACCAGGGTCAGGAAGCAGACGTCGCAGCAGATGCGGCGGAGCAGGAGTCTCTGGCAGCAGAGTCCGCAGCGAGTGAAGAGGAGCAGGCGGCAGAGGGAACTCTGTAAGAAGCTGTGATTCGCCGCAGGGCGGATCGACACTATGAATGAAAGTTGACAGCCCATTCGTTTTCTAAATAGGATGGGCTGTTTTCGGGTAATAGACACGAAGAAAACAGGAGGATATCGAGATGGCAGCAATTACAGCGGCAATGGTCAAAGAGTTAAGAGAAGTATCCGGCGCGGGCATGATGGACTGCAAGAAGGCGCTGGCTGAGACGAACGGCGATATGGATGCGGCAATGGAGTTCCTGAGAAAGAACGGCCAGGCGAAGGCGGAGAAGAAGGCAAACCGCATTGCGGCGGAAGGTCTCTGCTGGATCGAGAAGGACGGCGATCAGAAGGCGGCTGTGGTAGAGGTGAACTCCGAGACCGACTTTGTGGCGAAGAATGAGAAGTTCCAGGCATATGTGCAGGCAGTTGCCAAGCAGGCTCTGGATTCCGACAGCAAGGATATGGATTCCTTCATGGCTGAGAAGTGGGAAGGCGATGCTTCCAGAACCGTGCAGGAAGAACTCGTGGAGAAGATCGCGACCATCGGCGAGAAGCTGAGCATCCGCCGGTTCGAGAAGGTTGTTGCAGAGGAAGGCTGCCTGGCTACTTATGTGCACGGCGGCGGACGCATCGGCGTTATTGTTGAGGCGAAGACGGATGTTGTCAACGATGCGGTAAAGGAAGCTCTCAACAACGTGGCAATGCAGATCGCGGCACTTTATCCGAAGTATGTTTCCGCTGACGAGATCTCCGAGGAGTACAAGGAGCACGAGAAGGAGATCCTTCTGGCGCAGGCCCTCAAGGAGAACTCCGAGCTTCCGGCTGAGAAGCAGAAGCCGCAGCAGATCATTGAGAAGATGCTGATCGGCAGACTGAACAAGGAGTTAAAGGAAATCTGCCTGAACGATCAGGTTTACGTTAAGGCAGAGGACGGCAAGCAGACCGTAGCGCAGTATCTGGCACAGGTCGGCAAGGAGAACGGCGCGGCTCTCTCCGTAAAGAGATTCGTCCGCTTCGAGACCGGCGAAGGCATCGAGAAGAAGCAGGAGAACTTCGCGGAAGAGGTTATGGCACAGGCGCACAAGAACTAAGCTTTATACACAGTGACAAATGAAAACGGCGTATTCGGCAGAACTGCGGAGGGAGAATATCCCGCACGGATCTGCCGGTATGCGGCGCAGGGCAGGGCGGCGTACAGGAGACGGTACGCCGCTTTTTCCATAAAGACGCACAGTGGGCAGAGGTGTCTCTATGGAAAAGCAGAAATCAATGAGAGGGGAATACAGCAATGAGTGACAGGGAAATGAAACCGGATAAGGAATTTAAACCATTTATCCCGGCGGAAAAGAATCTGCCGGAATTTACTCCTCTATCCGTAATTCTGGGCATTCTGCTCGCGGTTCTGTTCGGCGGGGCAAACGCTTATCTGGGACTGCGTGTGGGAATGACGGTTTCGGCTTCGATTCCGGCGGCTGTTCTGTCTATGGGAATCATCCGCGTGCTGCTGCACCGGGATTCCGTTCTGGAGAATAATATCGTGCAGACGATCGGATCCGCGGGAGAATCCGTGGCGGGCGGCGCGATCTTTACGATGCCGGTTCTGTTTCTGTGGGCATCCGAGTGGGGAACCGAAACGCCCTCCCTCGTGGAGATCTCGATTATAGCGGCGGTCGGCGGCATCCTCGGCATTCTGTTCATGGTTCCGCTGCGCAAAGCGCTGATCGTGCAGGAGCACGGCGTGCTGCCGTATCCGGAGGGACAGGCCTGCGCGGAGGTCCTTCTGGCGGGCGAGACAGGGGGAGAGAAAGCAGGTCTGGTCTTTAAGGGGCTGGGCTTTGCGGCGCTGTACAAGTTCGTGACGGACGGTTTAAAGCTGTTCCCGAGCGAGGTGCATTATGAGATTCCCGCGTACAGAGGATCGGGAATCGGTGCGGACGTGCTTCCGGCATTGGTCGGCGTCGGCTATATCTGCGGAGCGAAGGTTTCCTCCTATCTCTTTGCGGGCGGCGCGACGGCGTGGTTCGTGTTGATGCCGCTGATCGTACTGTTCGGAGGAGACACTGTCTGCTTCCCGGCTGATATTTCCGTGACGGCTCTGTATGAGAAGGCCGGCTCCATGGGAATCTGGACGAATTTCATCAAGTATATCGGCGCGGGCGCTCTCGTGGCGGGCGGCGTCATCAGCCTGATTAAGGCCCTGCCGCTGATCGGACGGACGTTCCGGGACGCACTGAAGGACTTTGGGAAAAAGGGAGCAGCGGGGACGAATCTCCGCACGGATCGGGATATCCCTCTTCCGGTGATTGTGGTGTCCGTCGTGGTGCTTGCCGTGGTGATCTGGCTGGTACCGGCTGTTCCGGTCAATCTGCTCAGCGCGTTCCTGATCGTGATCTTCGGGTTCTTCTTCGCGACGGTCGCCTCCCGTATGGTGGGCGTGATCGGCACGAGTAATTCGCCGGTATCCGGTATGACGATTGCGGCCCTGCTCGCGACGTCTCTGATCATGAAGGCGACCGGCCAGACCGGGCGCGAGGGCATGGTGGCGGCGCTGGCAGTCGGCGCGGTGATCTGCGTGGTTACGGCGATTTCCGGAGATACCTCCCAGGATTTAAAGACGGGATACATCGTGGGGGCGACGCCGTTCTGGCAGCAGATCGGTGAGATCATTGGCGTGGTGGCGTCCTCCGTGGCGATCGGTGCGATTCTCTATCTGCTGAACGCGGCGTGGGGATTTGATTCTACGGAGCTTCCGGCTCCGCAGGCGGCGCTGATGAAGATGATCGTCGAGGGTGTCATGGGAGGCGATCTGCCGTGGAATATGGTTCTGATCGGTGTCTTTATCGGTATTGTGGTGGAGATTCTGGGGATTCCGGTTCTCCCGTTTGCGGTGGGACTGTATCTGCCGATCCATATGAGTATGCCGATTATGGTCGGCGGCGTGGTGCGTCTGCTCGTGGAGAAGCGCAAAAAGAGCAAGAGCGAGAGAAAGGAAATGGCGGACAGAGGGATTCTCTACTGTTCCGGACTGATCGCAGGAGAGGGAATTGTGGGTATCCTGCTGGCTCTGGCGGTGTTCATTCCCAAGAATGGGTATGCGAACCTGAGCGAGTTTTTAGGAAGCCTCGTCTCCGGCACGCCGATCAACAGCAATCTGGGCGGCATCGTATTCTTTGCCCTGCTTCTGGCGATGCTGTGGAAATCGACGCTTTTGAGAAAGAAGAAATAAATGGGAAAGAAGGAGAATTATCTGGATTATGTGCCCGTCTGCGCCCCGGACCGCGAGTGGAAGCTGGATGAAAAGGGACTGGTAGAGATCCTCGTCCGCAATACGGGATTCTATAACCGGCTGGCGCAGAAATTCTTTCACCGGCCGAAGGAGAGCCGGATCAGTCTGGATGAATACGGCAGCTTTATCTGGCAGCAGATGGACGGGACAAGGACGATCTACGACATCAGCGTTCTGGTAAAGGAGAAGTACGGAGAGAAAGCCGAACCGCTCCTGCCGAGACTGACGAAGTTTTTCAAGATCCTGTACGCCAACCACTTCATCGGCTACAGCCGCCCCAGAGTGCAGAAAAAGAAATAAATAATCCGGACGGTCACAAGACGGTATGCGGCAAACGTATACCGTCTTCCTCTGTACTATCGAAAAAAGAATGGTATAATCAAGGTTAAAGATTCACCTTGGGTGAATCTTTGACTGCTACTTCTCAATTTGCATAGCAAATTGAGAAGGGACTAATATGTCTATGTCGGGATTTGTGGTGGAGCGTCACAAATTCCGGGACGGCAGGCACAGACTTGAGATTTGCCCTGCCTCTGTCGCGTGGAGCGCTCCGGATGGGAGAGGGTATGAGATTATGGTATAGACAGCCGGCAGACTGCTGGACACAGGCTCTGCCGCTTGGGAACGGGAGAATCGGCGCGATGCTCTTCGGAGATCCGCAGAAGGAAACGGTCTGCCTCAATGAGGACACGCTCTGGTCAGGATATCCGGGCAAGGACGACGGTGTGACGGATGCGTGGACGCATATGCAGCGGGCGCGGGAACTCGTTATGGCAGGGGAGCGGGCGCAGGCCGACGCGTATATCGAAGAGCACCTGCTGGGACGGTATTCAGAGTCGTATCTGCCGGCGGGAACGCTGCACTTTACTTTCCCGGAGAGCAGCTACAGTGAATATGAGAGAAATCTGGATCTCGAGAGAGCGATCCATCACACGGCCTATGTTTCGGGCGATGCGCTGTTCTGGAGAGAAACCTTTATTTCCGAACCGGATCAGGTTATGGTGATGAAGTTCGAGGCGACGGAACCGGGTCATATAACCTTTGATGTCAGAATCGATTCGCCGCTCCGCTTCCATACGGCGGGTGAGGCGGGAGACGGCAGGGCGACGCTGACGCTGGACGGGATCGCGCCGTCGGAGGATCTGCCGGGTTATCTGGAAGCGCCGGACCCGGTTCGCTATGAGCAGGAGGACGCGCGGAAAGGAATGCGTTTCGGCGTTCTCATTTCTCTGGAGGCGGAGGGAGGAAGCGTCTGTGCGGCGACAACGGAATCGGAGGCAGAGGAGAGAGTTCCCTGCATTCGCGTGCAGAAGGCGGATCGAGTGGAAATGCGGATTTATCTGCGCACCTCTTTCCGGGGATATGACAGACATCCGTATCTGGACGGTGCGGACTGTCGGAGCCTTCTGATGGATGACGACAGGCGCGCGGCCGCGTTTTCCTATGACGAATTGAAGAAAAGGCATATCGCGGATTACCGCAGTCTCTATAGCCGCGTCAGTCTGCGCTTTGCAGGCGGGCCGGAGGAGGACGAGCTGCCGGTGGACGAGCGCCTGCGTCTGTTTCAGGAGACCCAAGACGACCCGTATCTGTATTCCCTTCTCTTCCAGTACGGCCGTTATCTGACGATTGCGGCGTCCCGGGCGGGCACGAGGCCGATGAACCTGCAGGGAATCTGGAATGATAAAATTCAGCCGCCGTGGTCCTCCAATTACACGACGAATATCAATCTGGAGATGAATTACTGGGGCGCGGAGGCGGAGAATCTCTCGGAACTGACGGGGCCGCTCTTTGATTTCATCGATATTCTCTCTGAGACCGGAGCACAGACAGCGCAGAAATTCTATCATGCGGACGGCGCGGTCGTGCATCACAATACGGATATCTGGGGTATGGCGCATCCGGTCGGGATCCGTCATCCGCAGCACAATATGAATACCTGCGGTTTCTGGAATATGGCTTACGGGTGGCTGGCGCGTCATCTCTGCGAACACTATGCGTATACGCTGGATCAGGAGTTTCTGGAGAACCGCTGTTATCCCGTGCTGAAAAAGGCGGCGCAGTTCTTCCTCGATATTCTGACGGAGGATGGGGAGGGAAATCTTGTTCTTCCGGTTTCCGGTTCCCCCGAAAATACGTTTGTGCAAAACGGGGAGAAATGCCATAATACGAAATACACGACGATGAGTCTTGCGATTGTGCGGGAAGTTCTCGGCAACTTTGTCAGAACGGTGGAAATTCTGGATCGGACGGACCGGCAGCAGGAGATCCCGGCCTATCTGTCAAAGGAACGCCAGAAAACGATGACGGATGAGATTCAGGAACGGTGCGACGCCAGAGATCCTCTTGCGGACAGGGCGCGGAAGGCGCTGGCGCGGCTTGCGCCGTACCGGATCGGCAGCCGGGGACAGCTTCTGGAGTGGGATGAGGAGTTTGAGGAGGATGAGATTCATCACCGTCACATTTCCCATCTGTATCCGCTTTATCCGGGCCGGGAGTTCCGTGTGGACCGGAGCGGGATGCAGGAGGACGGGGAGAACCGCTGGATCAGGGCGTGCCGCAGGTCGCTGGAAGAGCGCACCGATGTGGGGACGGGATGGAGTCTCGGATGGAAGATCAATATCTGGGCGCGTCTGGGAGACGGGGACAGAGCCCTTTCCCTCCTGAAGCGCCAGCTGCATCTGACCCAGGAGCAGCGGACGATCGCCGCGGAGGGCGAGGGAGCCGGGACGTACCCGAATCTTTTCGACGCGCATCCTCCGTTCCAGATCGACGGCAATTTTGCCGCAGCGGCGGGAATCAGCGAGATGCTTCTGCAGAATGAGGAGAACAGAGTCATTCTGCTCCCGGCGCTGCCGCGGGAGCTGGGCAACGGACAGGCGTGCGGTCTGCGGGCGTGGGGCGCGATCCAGATCGATCTGTTCTTTGCAGACGGCAGACTGCTGGACGCGAGAGTCTATTCCAAAGCGGATCAGCCGAGGCGGATTGAATTCGTTTACCGGGGCAGAAGCCTCGTCCGGACGGTGGAGGGAAGAGATGTGTTCCGGCTGACGGAGAAGGATTTTGAAGGAGAAACGAAAGAAGAATGACGTTTAAGAGAATTGATGACAATACGGTCAACTGTATCATAACAGAGGAGGATATGCGCGAAAAGGGACTCCGGATCGATGATCTGTTCGAGAAGAAAAAGGAGGCGATGGAGTTCCTGCATGCCGTGGTGGACGAGGCGGCGAAGGCCGTTGATTTCCGGCCTCAGGGGGCGATTACTTCCATGCAGATCGCAGTGCTGCCGGATCACTCGGTGAGTCTGACGCTCTCGGAGAAAACCGGGGAGGCGTTCCAGAATCTGCTGGATAAGCTGCGGACCAAGCTGGGCATTACTTTTCCCCAGGAGCTGATTGATGAGCTGCGCCTTCTCTCCGATGATGAGAGAGTGGAACGCTTAAAGGACTATGCGGCTTCCCAGCAAAAGAGGGCGCTGCGGGCGGAGGCTGAGCGCAAGGCCTCTTCCGGCGCATCGGGGAAGAGCCGGGACAAAGCGGAGAACGGGCGGAGCGGCGCGGAGACAGAGCGCAGAGAGAAGGCGCAGGGGGCGTCACAGAACGGGACGCAGAGCGCTGCGGAAAACGGGTATGAGAGACCGGAGACGGAATATATTGTTTCCTTCCCGACGATGCGGGCGGCGATCGACTGCTGCAGACAGTGGGGCGCGGGAGCAAGAGTTCCCTCGGCGCTCTACTATCAGGAAAAGAATGGAACATACTGCCTCGTTCTGGAAAAAAATTCACCGGAGGACGATGCGTTTGAGAAGGCGGTGCTGCACGCCAATGAGTTCGGCACACTGATCACGGCGCGGCCGGAATATACCGCATATTTAAAGGAGCACACGGAATGCCTGTGGGACAAGGACGCCATCGAAATGCTGGCGAAGCTATGAACAGAAATGACAAGAGAAGGTCGGGAAGCGCGCTGCGGCAGCCGGGCGGACATACGCGCAGGAGCGCGGCAGAAGGTGGGCAGCCGCAGAGAGCGCCCCGGCCGCAGTCGTCATCACAGCAGCCGCAGAAGGCACCGCAGCCGGGCGGTATGCGCCTGAACCAGTATATTGCTTCCTGCGGGATCTGTTCCCGCAGGGATGCGGATCAGCTCATTGCACAGGGGCTCGTTGCGGTCAACGGCGCGCCGGCGCAGCCGGGCATGCGGGTGAGCGGCAGGGAAGAGATCACAGTGAGAGGGAAGCGTCTGCGGGGCGAGGACAAGAAGGTGGTCGTCGCGTGGTATAAGCCGGTGGGCGTGACGTGTACGGCCCGGGATCCGCATGCGGAGCGGACGGTCTCGGACGCTTTTTTCTATCCGGTGCGTCTGACGTATGCGGGGCGTCTCGACCGTGAGTCGGAGGGGTTGCTCCTGATGACGAATGACGGCAGGCTGATCGACGCGATGATGCGCGCCTCCGGCGGGCACGAGAAGGAGTATATCGTCCGCCTGCGGGGCAGGATTTCCGACGCGAGCCTGCAGCGTCTGCGCAAGGGCGTGTATCTGAAGGAGCTGGACGTGACGACGAGGCCCTGCGAGGTGGCAAGGCTTGGAGAATCCACGATACGGATCGTGCTCACCCAGGGACTCAATCACCAGATCCGCCGCATGTGCCGGGTCGTGGGAAATGAAGTCAAGACGTTAAAAAGAATCCGCGTTCTGACGGTGCGTCTGAATGATCTGCAGCCGGGGGAGATGCGGGAAATCAAGGGAGAAGAAAGGAATGCACTCTATCATGCAGCGGGACTCTGAGGAGGAAGTGACGCAGGAGGCAAAGAGCGCGCCCGCCTCGGCTGCCGGGGAGGGCGTCGATCTGGCGCGGATGAAGGAACTGACCGCTTTGCTTGAGCGCGCGGCGCGGGCCTATTACGCGGAAGACGCCGAGATCATGAGCAACCGGGAGTACGATGCGCTCTGCGACGAGCTCAGCGCGCTGGAGAAGAAGACGGGTGTGGTGCTGGCAGGCTCCCCGACGGTGCGGGTCGGCTATGAGGCGGTTGACTTTCTGCCCAAGGAGAGACACGAGAAGCCGATGCTCTCCCTCGGAAAGACAAAATCGAGAGAGGAACTGCGGGCGTGGCTGGGAGAGCAGGAAGGCCTGCTCTCGTGGAAGCTGGACGGTCTGACTGTGGTTCTGACGTATGAAAACGGTGCCCTTTCCAAGGCGGTGACGAGGGGAAACGGGGAGATCGGCGAGGTGATCACGCCGAACGCCCGCGTCTTTTGCAACCTGCCGCTTGCTATTCCTTTTCGGGGCAAGCTGATTCTGCGGGGCGAGGCGATTATCAGATATTCTGATTTTGCGGTTCTGAGCCGGACTTCGGAGGAGGAAGGCGAGGCGGAGAGCCGTTACAAAAATCCCCGCAATCTCTGCAGTGGTTCGGTGCGGCAGCTGAACAGTGAGGTCACGGCAAAGCGGCGGGTACACCTCTATGCCTTTGCGTTGGTGGAGGCGCAGGGCGAGGCTGATTTTCACAATTCCCGTGAGAGACAGCTCCTTTTCCTGCAGGAACAGGGGTTTGAGACGGTGCCGTATGTGCGGGTGAGCGGGGAGACGATTCTGAACGAGGTGGAGCGGTTTTCGAGGGAGGTGGAAACGTTTGATCTTCCTTCGGACGGTCTGGTGCTGACGTACGATGATATCGCCTACGGGGAGTCTCTGGGGAGAACGGCCAAGTTCCCGCGGGATTCCATCGCTTTTAAATGGGCGGACGAGGTGCAGGAGACGACGCTCCTTGCTGTGGAGTGGAGCGCGAGCCGGACGGGACTGATTAATCCGGTGGCGGTGTTCGCCCCGGTGGAGCTGGAGGGGACGACGGTACAGCGGGCTTCCGTCCACAATGTGAGCATTGTGCGCAGCCTGCAGCTGGGGATCGGCGACCGCATTTCGGTTTACAAGGCGAACATGATTATCCCTCAGATTGCGGAGAATCTGACGAGATCGGATACGCTGGAGATCCCGGCGCACTGTCCCGTCTGCGGGGAGGCGACGCAGGTGCGCCAGGACAACGACGCGCAGGTGCTCGTCTGTCCGAATCCGGAATGTACGGCCAAGAAAATCAAGGCCTTTACCCTCTTTACCAGCCGCAACGCGATGAATATTGACGGCCTTTCGGAGATGACGCTGGAGAAGCTGATCGCGGGAGGTTTCATACACAACTATGACGATATCTATCATCTCGACCGCTACCGGGAACAGATCGAACAGATGGACGGCTTCGGGGAGAAATCCTTCGCCAATCTGCAGGCTGGGGTGGAGGCTTCCCGCCATACGGAGCTGCCGCGTCTGATTTATGCGCTCGGAATTCCGGGAATCGGGGCGGCGAACGCAAAGCTTCTCTGCCGTCACTTTGCGGATGATCTGGCAGCGATGCTTGCGGCAACGCAGGAGGAACTGGCGCAGATCGAGGGAATCGGGCCTGTGCTGGCGGGAGCATTTGCCGATTACTTCGCACAGGAGACGAACCGGAAACGTCTGGAAGAGCTGTGCGGGGAGCTTGTTATCAGGAAAAACGAATATCCGGAAGAGGCGGAGCTGCCGCTGGCGGGCAAGGTGTTCGTCATCACGGGAGCGGTGAATCACTTTGCAAACAGAAACGAACTGAAAGCGCGCATTGAGAGTCTGGGCGGCAAGGCGACGGGAAGCGTGACGTCAAAGACGAGCTATCTGATCAACAACGATGTGCACTCGACGACGGGAAAGAACAAGAAGGCGCAGGAGCTCGGCGTGCCGGTGATCTCGGAGGAGGATTTCCTGGAGATGGTGCGGGAGAAAGAATAAGCAAGCTGCGGAATGGAGGTAAAAGATTGAAAAATAAGCTCGATAGCTTATTTTTCAATCCCGAGATTTGTGCCGGAGTGTCACAAATCTCGATTATGGCAGACGCAAATTGGAGATTTGCGTCGCCCCGTCGCGAAGAACGCTCCGGTATGGAGGTAAATATGCCCATAAAAATACAGAATGACCTTCCGGTCAAGGAGATCCTTGAGCGGGAAAATCTCTTTGTGATGGATGAGAATACGGCGATGCATCAGGATATTCGTCCGCTGCAGCTGTGTATTCTCAATCTCATGCCGCAGAAGGAGGATACGGAGCTGCAGCTGCTGCGGATGCTTTCCAATACGCCGCTGCAGGTGGACGTTACCTTTATGCGCATGAGTTCGCATAAAGCCAAAAACAGAGCCTCTTCCGGACATCTCCACAAGTTCTACTATACGTTTGATGAACTGAAAGACAGGACGTTTGACGGGATGATTATCACGGGAGCGCCGGTGGAAAAGCTGGCGTATGAGGATGTGGATTACTGGCCGGAGCTGTGCCGCGCGATGGAGTGGAGTAAGAGAAACGTCACGAGCACGTATCACATCTGCTGGGGTGCGCAGGCAGGTCTTTATTACCATTACGGACTGAACAAACAGCTGCTGCCGGAGAAGCTGTTCGGCGTCTTTTCCCATAAGGTACTGCACCGGAAGGAGCCGCTGGTGAGAGGGTTCGATGATTATTTTCTGATTCCGCACAGCCGCTACACGGAAGTTCCCGCCGCACGCATCCACGCCTGCCCTGATCTGCGGGTGCTGGCGGAGTCGAAGGAGGCTGGGGTTCTGCTGTGTATGTCCAGAAACGGCAAGCAGATTTTCATCATGGGGCATCCGGAGTATGACCGCTACACACTGCGCGACGAGTATGAGAGAGATCTGGAAAAGGGATTGAACATTAAGATGCCTGTCAACTATTTCCCGGGGGACGATCCGGATGAGCGCCCGCTCCTGCAGTGGCGCTCCCACAGCAATAACCTGTACTGCAACTGGATCAACTACTACGTCTATCAGGCGACGCCCTACGACCTCTCCAGAGTGCCGGAACTGCAGTGAGGGGGCGAATGGAAATGAAATTCTCAGAGATAGGGCATAAAAGGAAGAAAACAGGAGGAAAACATGTCTGTATTTGAAATGACGAATCGCACCAGTTTTGCCTATTCGGCAGAAAATCCGACTGGAGAAAGAAATGGAGGTTCAAAGGGGAAGGACTGTGAAAAAATGCGTCCATGTGTATGGATTGAACCCGGAGAAACGCTGACATTATGTGATGTACAGGGGCCGGGAATGCTGACGCATTTTTGGTTCACCGGTTATATAGGTCATTCTTTTATTTTGCGTATTTATTGGGAAGAGGCAGAATATCCTTCTGTGGAAGCACCATTATCAGCTTTTTTTGGATGTGCATATGACGAAAACTTAAAGGATAAAGATGGAAAGTATCCGGTATTGAATTCGGCAATGATATTGGTGGCTCCGGGACGCGGATACAATTGTTATTGGGAAATGCCATTTCGCAGACGATGCCGAGTGACAATTGAGAATCGCAGTGCGGAATCAAAAGTTCTTTACTATATGATTTCCGGTTGGCGTGGAGCGATTTCGGAGTTAAGCGGTTATTTTCATGCGGCATACAGACAGGAACATCCGGTGCAAAAGGGGCGAGCGTATACTGTGATTGATGGCATTCAGGGAAAAGGATGCTTTATGGGGATATCTCTTGCTGCAGGATTGAATGGCGCAAATGACTGTTGGGTGGAAGGGGAAGCAAAGATATATCTGGATGGTGATCAGTACCCAACCATTAACTATACGGGAACAGAGGATTATTTCTGCGGATCATATGCGTTTGGATATGATGTGGCAATGCATCAGTATCAAAATTTCAGTGGACTGTATGCGGGGCTGTATGCACAAATCGGAGATACGGGAGAGTTTTATAACGGTCAGCAGAGATTTATGTTATATCGCTGGCATGTAAAAGATCCGATTTATTTTGATAAGAGTTTTCGTATGACTTTAGATAATCATAGTTTGGTAGGGCCACGCTATGATGATTATACGACGGTTGCCTATTGGTATCAGACAGAGCCTTCGAAATTGCAGATGAAATTGCCGCCGGAGCAGGAACTGCATATGAAATAAGGACAATGTGAAAAAAAGCGGGAAAGTTTTTGAGTTTTAAGAAAAAATTTTATCAGAACTGTTTTAGAGAATTCCCAGTGAATTCCTGAGACTCATATATTTGTGAGACTTATGGAGTTTGCTGGGAATTTTGGTATTTACAGAAAATCAAAAATTTAATCGTAAGTGACAAGAATAAGGAATACTTATAGCAAGGACAATATAGCATTCTTTTTTGAAAACGTTTGCATAGTAGAAATATAACAAAGAGATAAAAGATTTAAAAAATAACAAATAGAATTAAAAAAAGCTAAATTATAAATAATATTTAAAATCCAGACAGAATAAATAGAAAAAAATAAATCTAAAGCCAGAAGAGGGATAGGTGAAAGAATTAGGTTTTCATAAAAATCAATTGTTTAATATGTACAATATTTTTTGAAAAAACTTGTTAAATAAAGAGAAATATAGGAATATTAGACAAACGGTGTTGACGAAAATAACCAAGAGATTTATAATGACATCGTCAAAAAGAAAACGGTTTCAAAAGGAGCGGCAAACAGGCATGGGAGAGAGTATCACCATCAGAGATATAGCGAAGGATGCGGGCGTATCCGTGTCAACGGTGTCGCGTGTGATGAATGATACGGCGATGGTGAGCGATGATCTGCGGGAAAGGGTTATGACGAGTGTGCGCAGACTTCACTACCGGCCCAATGCGGCGGCACGCAGTTTGATCACGAAACGCTCGAATATCATTGCGGTCGTGGAGGCGGATATGATGAATCCGGTCACGACAATGATCCTGAAGGAAATTGATGAGTACTGCACGCATCGCAACAAGATCATGATGACCTGCGATTATGGCTACAGCAATGACAAAGCGATTTCGCTCCTGAATAACCTGCTGGAGAGAAATGTGGACGGCGTCGTATTCATGGGAGTCGTGCTGGAGGAAAGGATACTCCAGAAGCTGGAGGAGTTCCCGTGTCCGGTGGTGCTGGCGCAGCAGGGCGAGGAAGGAGAGCGGCAGCGCTTCACGACTGTGACAGACGACAGCTACCATGCGGAAAAGGATGTGACAAATTTCCTGATCCGGGAGAATCACAGACGGATTGCCTTTATTGGAGGCGACGCGAATGATTATACGAACGAGCGGCTGCGGTTGAAAGGATTTCTCGATGCGATGGAAGAGAACGGGTTGGACATTCCGACGACTTATATCGCACAGACGGAATTCTCGCTGGAAGGCGGCAAGACAGGAATGCGCCAGATTTATGAAAACAATCTGATTCTTCCGACTGCGGTGGTGGCGGGGAGCGATGTGATTGCGGCAGGAGCGATCCGCTATCTGAAAGAGATGGGGATGCGGGTGCCGGAGGATGTCTCTGTTTTCGGTTTTGACGATTCGGTCGACGACCTGTTTGAGATTCCGCTCTCGACGGTGCGCAGTTATGACAGAGGGAAGATTATCTGTGAGCAGCTGTTTGCAGAGGGCGAGGACGCCGACAAGAAAAAGGAATGGATTTATTACCCCTACAGGGTGCTGCGCCGCAGTTCCACAAGGCGCGCGGCGGAAAAAGTTTAGAATCCGGTTCAGAACCGGTCTCTAATAGATACAAAACATACTCTTGACAATCTTAATGTTTACGGAGGAGAAAAAGGATGAAAAAGAGATGGGCAACTAAGGTGATGGCGTGCGCGGCAGCAGCGGCGATGGCAGTTTCCATGACTGCATGCTACGGGGTGGCGAGCACGGATTCCAGCAGCAGTTCGGGAGACGCGGCGGCGACCGAGACGTCCGATTCTGCGGATGGAACGGCGAGTGAAGCGGCAGCGGACGGCCAGACGGTCATTTCACTGTACACTACTCTGCCGGGTAAAGATGCAGAGTTTGAAGAACTGGTAAATGATTTCATGGCTGCAAACCCTGACGTTAAGGTCAATTATATTGCCTATGACAGCAGTGAGAAGCAGAAATGGATGACTCTGTATGCAGGCGGACAGGCACCCACAGTATCAATTATGGATGCAATCGATATTCTGGAGAATCAGGAGAGCATGGTGGCGTTTGACCCGGCCACAGAAGAGTCTCTGCAGGGAATCGACAGCATGTACACAGACGTATTCAAAGGGGATGACGGTCAGATTTACGGCGTTCCGGATACGGTAACGGCGATGGGAATTATCTATAATAAGACGACGATTGAGAATGCTACCGGCGAGGAGTTTGATCCTTCCACAATCAAGAGTCTCAGCGATTTAAGAGCGCTGTGCGAAAAGATTCAGGCGGGCGGCGTAGCGCCTTTGATGTTGACCGGCGTTGACTGGTCTCTTGGTTCTCATTACCTGAGTCAGGTGTTTACAGGTATTCGCGGAGACGCGCAGGCGCAGAGTGATTTTATCAATGAGATTAAAGCTGGTAATGTTGATTTAAAGACAGATTCCGCATGGAATAGTGTGATGGATACGTTTGATCTCTTTGCGGAGTATAACTATAATGCAAAGGATCCGCTCGTAGGCAATACTGATATTGATGGACAGGCCATTGCAAACGGTGAAGTTGCGATGTACTTCATGGGCGACTGGGGATGGGATTATATCAAGGATCTGGCGAAAGAGGGAGATGAATACGGTCTTATGCCTGTCCCGCTGACAGATAATGCGGATGATGCGATTAACAGCCAGATTGGAGCATTCCCGGCAAAGGGCTTCTGTGTGGATAAGAGCCAGAATAACGAAGCGCAGCAGGAAGCTGGAAAGAGACTGATTACGTTTATTTTAAAGGGAGAGTCCCAGAAGTTTGCGGATCTGGTGGGCACAGCGCTTCCGTTTGAAGCATCTGATGTTACTTACAGCAATCCGTTAGCTGAGTCTGTAAAACAGTATATCGCAGACGGCAATACCTACAGCACCTATGCGTTCAGCGCGCTTCTTCCTTCCGATTTCTGGTCGGAGAACGGCGCTACGATGCAGCAATATCTCGCAGGCCAGATCGACAGAGACGGCGCGGCGGATGCGATCCAGGCGTACTGGCAGAGCCAGAACTAATGCGGCGGACGAAAACTAATAAGTAATAAAAGTGATAAACAATAAGAAGTAATTGATATCATTTAAGAGAAGAAGCAAAGCAGGCGCTGCCGTGCATCGTAAGGGCGCGGCAGCCCTCTTTCTTTCAGAGAGTCTGACAGACAGGGTATCACAGGGTGCCTGAGCGTAACTGTTGTTTATGATTCGGAAGAATGGAGTTTCTTATGAATAAGAAGAAAAAGGGAATCAAGCTGTTCTGCGAATTTGTTATTCCCCCGATGCTGATCTGGGCGCTGGTCGTGATTATGCCCCTGATCTACGGTATTTATCTGACATTCACGGACTGGAACGGTCTCTCCACGACGTATAATATGGTGGGTGTGCAGAACTATATTGATATTTTCCAGGACAAGACCTTCCTGTCCTCACTTGGAAAAACATTTGTCTATGTGTTTTTCGTCGTGGTACTCAGCAATGTGATCGGTATTGCACTGGCGGTTCTGCTGACGTACGGGATCAAGCTGCAGGGTGTGTTCCGTACCTGCTTCTTTGCAGCGAATATGATCGGCGGCATCATCATGGGTTATATCTGGAATTACATCTTTTCCTTCGCGGTCACGAAGGTGGGCGAGACGATGGGATGGGAGGCTCTTGAGACCTCGATGCTGACGAAACCGACGACGGCTCTGATTGCCCTGATCATCGTGACGGTCTGGCAGATGAGCGGTTACCTGATGGTCATTTATGTCGCGGGTCTGACCAATATTTCCAGCGAGATGCTTGAGGCTGCGGAGATTGACGGCGCGACGGGAACCCAGCTGTTCCGCTACATCAAGCTGCCGATGATCCGTTCCTCGGTGACGATCTGCACATTTATGGCGATTTCGAAGGCGTTCATGTCCTTTGATGTCAACCTCTCCCTGACGTCGGGCGGTCCGTACAAATCCACAGAGCTGCTGGCACTGAAGATTTATCAGACGGCGTTCTCGAATTTCGAGTATGGCAAAGGACAGGCGGAAGCGGTCGTTCTGTTTATCATCGTGGCGATTGTCTCCCTGATTCAGGTAAGCACCTCTAAGAAGAAGGAGGTACAGGCATAATGAAAAAGAGCAAAATGAAAAAAGCGAGAAATATGCGGATCCTCGTCTTTATTGTGGTTCTGCTGCTGGCTATTCTGTTTGTGATGCCGTTCTTCCTTGTGATTCTGAACAGCTTTAAGGAATCGGCGGAATTCGTTGCGAATCCGTTCAGCTGGCCCAAGGCGTTCCAGTGGGGCAACTATGTGTCGGCGTTTAACACGATGAATTTCGCGCAGGCGTTCCTGAACTCTATTATCATCTGCGTGATCGCAACGGTGCTCAGCTCCGTACTCAGCGCGATGAACGCTTATGTACTGACCCGTTACAGCAGCTGGAAAATCAACAAAGCGGTCTTTATGATTCTGGTGGCCGCGATGGTTATTCCTTTCCAGGTCGTCATGATTCCCCTCGTTAAGATCTACGGATCGACGCTGGGACTGGCCAACAATATCTGGATCGTTACGTTTTTCCACATCGGTCTGAACATTCCGTTCCCGACCTTCCTGTACTGCGGCTTTATCGGCGGCATTCCGGAAGAACTCGATGAGGCGGCTCTGATCGACGGCGCGTCTTCGGAAAAGACGTTCTACCGGATCATCTATCCTTTGCTCAAACCGATCACGATCACCTGCGTGGTGTTTACGGCACTCTCGATCTGGAACGACTACATTCTGGCGAGCACGTTCCTCTCGGTCAAGGAAGTAAAGACGCTGCCACTGATGACGTACTCCTTCCTGACGACGCACTCGGCGGATTACGCTCCGATGATGGCAGGTCTGGTTCTGATGATGCTTCCTGTACTGATTCTGTACCTGATCGGACAGAAATACATCATCGAAGGTATTGTGGCGGGAAGCGTCAAGGGCTGATTATGGCAGCGCCAGTTCATGAGTAAAGACAGCAGCGTAGCGGCGGAGAGTGCGGCAGCGCGACTTTGAGAATGGCGCGGGCTGAACTTTACTCTGCCAGTATGGAAAGAGAAGAGATACGGACTGCGGGCGCGGGGAGCGTCCGCAGAGCCGCATCAGGGTGTAAAGGCAGCACGGGCGCAGCGATTGTGAAGCGGCATCGGAGAGAAAGACAGAGGCGGACAGTGCGGTATTTGAGATATGAAAACTGTTGGAGATGCCCGCTGCCGCAGCAGAAAAGAGCGGATATGGGAAATTATAAAATCAGACAAATAGACGGCGCGACATGGCAGCTGGAAGATCCGTTCCATACTTACCTCTACGTGATAGAGGGCGAGAGAGAAGCCGTCCTGTTTGATGCAGGCAACGGCTTTTCGGGGCTTTCGGAGACCATTCGGACGCTGACGGATAAGCCGGTTTCGGTCATTCTCTCGCACGGTCATTTTGATCACACGGGCTGTGCGGGCGAGTTCGAACATGGCAGGGTCTGGATCTCGCAGCGGGACGAGAAGCTGATGCGGGAAGGATTCGAAAGGGAATACCGGGAGAAAGAGGCGGACTTTTTCTGTGCTCTCTATCAGGTGAGGATGACAGAGAGGGAGAGAGCGGACTTTGCGGAAGTGAAGGCTCCTGCGAGGTATTCGTATCTGGCGGAAGGGGATGTTTTTGATCCCGGAGAGCGTCCGCTCCGCGTCATTGAGACGCCGGGACACACGAGGGGGAGTATCTGCCTGCTGGACGAGAGGAATCGGATGCTTTTCTCCGGGGATACGGTCTGCAATAATGAAATTCTCGTGTATTTTGATCACTCCGCGACGGTGGAGGATGTGCTCGCATCGGATGAGAAGCTGTACGGGCTCAGAGACAGATACGACGCAATCTGGCCGGGACATCACAGTTGTCCTCTGGGAGCGGAGATTATCGAGGATTATGAGACGGCGGCGAGGAGGATTCTGGAGAATCCCCGGATCGGGGAACGGGTGGAACTGGCGGAGGGTCACAAGCTGCTGTATTCCTACCGGACGATAGGAATCTCGTATCTGCCGGAGACGGTGTACAGAGACGACTCGCGGTAAATCGTATATAATAGTACTGTGATGAGAAGGAGACAGGGGGGAGCTTCTGCAGGGGCAGGAGAGCCCTTCGATGATCCTGAGTTGAAAATTTGCAGTATGAGTCAGAGCGCGCGGGAGAGAACGAAAATACGGCGCATGACCGGAAGGAGGACAGCATGGGATTTCGGAAGGATTTTGTCTGGGGCGCGGCGACCGCCTCGTATCAGGTAGAGGGCGCGGCTTATGAGAACGGCAAGGGACTTAATATCTGGGACGTGTTCTGCAAGGAGCCGGGGAAGATCTACGAGGGACACAGCGGAGACGTGGCGTGCGATCAGTACCACCGCTATCAGGAGGATGTGCGCACGATGAAGGAGATGGGGATCCGGGCGTACCGCTTTTCCCTGAGCTGGGCCCGGATTATGCCGGAGGGAACGGGCAGGGTCAACGAAAAGGGGCTGGCGTATTACGACGCGCTGATCGACGCCCTGTTGGAAAACGGAATAGAGCCGTACGTCACCCTCTATCACTGGGATCTGCCCTATGCGCTCCAGCTCCGGGGCGGATGGATGAATCCGGAGAGCCCGAAGTGGTTTTATGATTATGCGGCGGTTGTGGCGGAGCATTTCTCTGACCGTGTGAAAAAGTTCTTTACGATCAACGAGCCGCAGTGCGCGGCGGGTCTGGGGTATCTGACAGGGGAACACGCGCCGGGCTTAAAGGTAGGGGCGTATGACTTCTTCCATGTCTGGCAGAACCTCCTGCTGGCCCACGGCAGAGCGGTGCAGGCGCTCCGGGAGCATGCAAAGGGACCGGTGGAGATCGGCGCGGCGCCGTGCAGCGCGCTCTACTATCCGGAGACGGAGAGCGCGGCGGATATCGAGGCGGCGCGCAGGGCGATGTTCACGATAGCGGGCGATACGCCGAACGATGCGGTCTGGAATATTGCGTTCTGGTCGGATCCGGTCTTTTTCGGTCATTATCCGGAGGGAACACAGGAGCGGTTCGGGAAACTCCTGCCGCCGCTCTCGCAGGAGGAGTGGAAGGTGATTTCCTCCCCGCTTGATTTTTACGGACAGAATATGTACAACGCAGTCATGGTACGGGCTGATGAGCAGGGAAATCCGGTGCGCGTCAAACGGGCGGAGGGATTTCCGAAAACGGCGATTCAGTGGCCGGTGACGCCGGAGTGCATGTACTGGGGACCGAAGTTCCTCTATGAGAGGTATCACAAGCCCTTTTACATCACGGAGAACGGAATGTCCTCCCACGACTGGGTTTCGCTGGACGGCAGGGTTCACGACGCGGCCCGGGTCGATTTCCTGCACCGGTATCTGCGGGAGTACCGCAGAGCGGCCGCGGACGGGGTGGACGCGAGAGGATATTTTGCATGGAGCAGTCACGATAACTTTGAGTGGTCGTACGGCTATTCCGAGCGGTTCGGGCTGATTTATGTGGACTATGCGACGCAGAAGAGAACGGTCAAGGATTCCGGTTACTTCTATCGGGAAACAGCGGCGGCCAACGGAGAGAACCTGTAGGGGAAAATCAGGGAGCGGACCGGCGGCGATACAGATGAGCGGCGGAGATTATCGCCGAGGGCAGTCGGAAGACAGAACAGGGCCGTAGCCGGGTTGCCGGTGAGACGAAGACAAGCCGCCGGAGAAGCAGAATAGAGCCGCAGCCGGACTGTGACAGACAGAAAGGAAAATGGGAAGTATGGCAGAGACAGAAGGAAGAAGCACTTATGAAATGCACCCGCTCCCGCACTCCGGGAATGTGGTGCAGGGGGAGAAGTACCGCATTACGGTTCTGACGGATCGGCTGTTTCGGTTTGAGTACAGTGAGAGCGGGCAGTTTGAGGACAGAGCGACGCAGATCGTGTGGTTCCGGGATCTGGGAGAGGTTTCCTATACCGTGCGCCGCACGGAGTATGCTCTGGAGCTTGAGACAGACGCTCTGATTCTGAGATACGATGAACAGAAATTCTCCACGGCGGGACTGTCGGCGAAGTTAAAAGGAGCGCCGAGGGAGTGCGATCCGGAATGGTTTTATGGAAGGAAGAGCAAGAACCTGAAAGGAACGGCGCGCACGCTGGATGAGGCGGACGGAGCGGTGGAGCTCTCGGACGGTATTCTGGCGACGGATGGATTCGCGGTGCTCGACGATTCGGAGACGATCGCGCTGACGCAGGACGGATGGATTGCGCCGAGACAGGAGGAAGAGGATTTCTATCTCTTTGCCTACGCACATGATTACAGAGGAGCGCTCCGCGATTACTACAGACTGACCGGGCGCACGCCCATGCTTCCGCGCTACGCCCTCGGCAACTGGTGGAGCCGGTACTACGAGTACACGCAGGAAAGCTATCAGGAACTGATGAAGCGGTTCGATGAGGAGAAGGTTCCCTTCTCCGTCGCAGTCATCGACATGGACTGGCATCTGGTCAATATTGATCCGAAATACGGGGACGGCTGGACGGGCTATACATGGAACAGAGAACTCTTTCCTGATCCGAAGGCATTTCTGGAATGGCTCCATGAGCGCGGCATGAAAACGACGCTCAACATTCATCCGGCGAGCGGTGTGCGCGCTTATGAGGAGGCGTATCCGGAAGTGGCGCGGGCGATGGGGATTGATCCGGAGACGGGAGAGACGGTTCCGTTTGATGTCACAAACTGCCGGTTTATCAGGGCGTATTTCGAGAAGCTTCTCCATCCGCTGGAGGAGGAAGGCGTGGATTTCTGGTGGATCGACTGGCAGCAGGGAACGCATACGAGAATCCCGCATCTGGATCCGCTCTGGATGCTGAATCATTATCATTTCCTCGACAGCGGCCGGAAGGGAGACCGTCCGATGACATTCTCCCGCTATGCGGGGCCGGGATCGCACCGCTATCCGATCGGATTCTCCGGGGATTCCGTGATCTCGTGGGATTCGCTGCAGTTCCAGCCGTATTTTACAGCGACGGCTTCCAACATCGGATACGGATGGTGGAGTCATGACATCGGCGGTCACATGCTGGGAGAGAAATCGGATACGATGCAGGTGCGCTGGGTGCAGCTGGGCGTCTTTTCCCCGATTATGCGCCTGCACAGCTCCAAGTGTGAATTCAGCGGCAAAGAGCCATGGAATTACAGACCGGAGGCGAGAGAAGCGGTGGATGAATTCCTGCGGCTGCGCCATCGTCTGATTCCGTATCTCTACACGATGAACCGGCGCGCCTACGAGGAAGGCGAACCGATTGTGGAGCCGATGTACTACCGGTATCCGGAAGAGCCGGGCGCATATCCGGCGCGAGTTTATATCTGGGACGGCCATCCGAACCAGTATTTCTTCGGCAGCGAGATGATTGCCGCGCCGATCACGACGGATCTGATTGCATCCGTGCATATGGGCAAAACACAGGTCTGGATTCCGGAGGGAATCTGGCATGACTTCTTTACCGGACTGCGGTATCAGGGAGGACGCTGCATGGATCTGTACCGTCCCCTCGCCTCGATTCCGGTTCTGGTCAGAGCAGGCGGCATCGTGCCGATGACGCAGGAGATCTTCGGCAGAGCGCCGGAGCAG
The DNA here is from genome assembly GCA_030524225.1 of Eubacteriales bacterium. Lineage (GTDB taxonomy): Bacteria > Bacillota > Clostridia > Lachnospirales > Lachnospiraceae > CAG-791. The sequence goes on along the minus strand of JAUNGV010000023.1, from coordinate 6,040 downwards.
AATCCGGCGTCGCTTGAGATACGGATGTACGGCGGAGCAAACGGCAGCTTTACCCTGTATGAGGACGACGGCGCCTCCGAGGATTACCGGAGCGACGTCTGCGTCAGAACGCGGTTTGAGCTTGACTGGGATCACTCGGAAGTCGTGCTGCGGGCGGCGGAGGGAGAACTCACGCTGATTCCGCAGGCACGTTCCTATACGGTGTGTCTGATGGGAGTGAGGGAGAATGTTCCTCATGTTACGTCGGGTGGAGAGAAACTGCAGGTTTCGGTTTCCTATGAGTCCATGATGGGCTGTCTGCGGATTTCCCTTCCGGAGACAGCGGTGACAGAGGAGATCAGGATCGGATTCGCGGAGCCGCTGACCTTAAACGACAATCACGAGAAGGAGAGACTGTTCGCCCTGCTCAATCAGGCACAGACCGACAATCCGTCGAAGGAAAACGCCTATGCGGCGTATCTGCAGGCGCAGGATAAAGCGGCGGCGCTGACACAGATGAGAGCGGTGGGTCTGGAAGAGGAGATTTACGGAGCGGCGGCGGAGATCATCGCCGCGGGCAGCCGGTAGGAAGACAGAACAGGGTTGTGGATGGGCTGCCTGTGATACGAACAGAGAGACAGACAGACCGCGGGGAGACAGAACAAGGCCGCAGGCGGGCTGCGGCGGAAAGGGAGAGACTGAAAGAGATGAAACATCTGGAAAACAAAATCATGCTGATTACCTATTCGGATTCGATGGGGCATAACCTGAAAGAACTGAACGAGATCCTGACGACGTATTTTGACAAGGCGATCGGAGGTGTGCATATTCTGCCCTTCTTCCCGTCGTCGGGAGACCGGGGATTTGCGCCGATGGAGTACCGGGAGGTGGATCCGGCGTTCGGGGACTGGAAGGACGTGGAGGCAATCGCGGAGAATTTCTATCTGATGTTCGATTATATGATTAACCATATTTCCGCGCACAGCCCGTACTATCAGGATTTCCTTGCGAAAAAGGAGGATTCCGAGTGGAAGGATCTCTTTATCCGCTACAAGGATTTCTGGGAGGGCGGCGAGCCGACCGAGGAACAGGTGGATAAGATCTACAAGAGGAAACCGCGGGCTCCGTATGTCATGGCGCACTTTGCGGACGGAACCGAGGAGAAGGTGTGGTGCACCTTTGACGAGGAACAGATTGATATCAACTGCAAGAGCGAGACGGCGAAGAAATTCCTGCGGGACAATCTCGAGAGAATGGCGCAGCACGGAGCGGCTCTGATCCGTCTGGATGCGTTTGCGTATGCGACGAAGCGCGCGGATACGACTTGCTTTTTCGTGGAGCCGGACGTGTGGGAACTGCTGCGCGAGGCGGAGGACATCTTAAAGCCGAAGAACGTGGAGATTCTGCCGGAGATCCATGAGCATTACACGATGCAGCAGAAGATTGCGAAGGAGGGCTTCCCGGTCTATGATTTCGCGCTGCCGATGCTGCTGCTCAACGCCCTGTATTACGGACAGACGCAGTACCTGAAGCACTGGTTTGAGATCTGCCCGCAGAACTGTTTCACCACCCTCGATACGCACGACGGCATTGGCGTGGTGGACGTCAAGGATCTGCTGCCGGATGAAGAGATCCTGAAGACGAAGGAGGATATTTTCCAGTACGGGGCGAATGTTAAGAAGATCTACAGCTCGGAGGCGTATAATAACCTCGATATCTATCAGGTTAACTGCTCCTACTTCTCTGCACTGGGCGATGACGACGACGCGTATCTGCTGGCGCGGGCGGTGCAGTTCTTTGCGCCCGGCATTCCGCAGGTCTATTATGTCGGACTGCTCGCCGGCAAGAACGACTTAAAACTTCTCGAAGAGACGAAGGTCGGTCGCAACATCAACCGTCACTATTACACGAAGGAAGAGGTGGGCGAGGAGGTGAAGCGCCCTGTCGTACAGAAACTCATCAAGCTGATGGAGTTCCGGAACACGGCGAAGGCCTTCGACGGCAGCTTTGCCATGAAGGAGACCGCGGACGACGCGCTCACGATCGAGAGACGCTGCGGAGACGATGTGGCGGTACTCGAGGCTGACTTTAAGTCGAAGAAGTTTACGATCACACACAACGGGGAGACGGTGGAACTGTAAAAGGCAGCCGCGAAGAGGCGGAGAGCGCGGCAGCGCGGCGTTGCGAATGGCGCGGGCGGAACTGTTACATATATTTGTGTAGTTTCTGTGACATCGTTTGCGGGAAGAAGGGGAGTGCGCTATGATATAAAAAGAGGGCGGGAGTGAGCCGGAAGTGATAGTCCGGCTAAGAGAGGATGGAATGAGAAAAGTAAAGAATCTGTGCCCACTCCTGCTGCTGACGGCCTTCTTTCTGGCGGTGTTTGCCCTGACGGAGCCGGGGGTCTATGACGACTCCGACCAGTATATCAAAATGCACATCCATCGGGAACCTCTCTATCCGCTGTTTCTGGCGGCGCTGCGCCGCCTCTTCGGAGACGGGTGGATGACGGCGATGGGGATTATACAGGGGGTACTGGCGGCGGTCAGTATCCGGCGCTTTGCGGAGTGGACGGCCGCGCATTTTTCCTTACACGCATGGGAGAAATGCGCGGTGTATCTGCTGGGACTGGCGCCTTATGCGGCGACGGGATTTTTCTCCTCGCTGCATATTTTTATTCCGGGCTCGGTGATGAGCGAGGCGCTGTGCCTGCCGCTCTTTACTTTTTTTATGACAGAGTGCTGGGAACTTGCGATACGGGGAGAGGGGCGGAGCTTCCAAAGAGCGGCCTGCCTCTCTCTTTTCCTTGCTTTTCTGCTCTCACTGACGCGCAGTCAGATGCTCTGGACATTCGCGCTCTGGGCGGGACTGGTGATCTGGAATGTCAGGAGAAGGATGCGGAAAGCGCCGCGTGCTGGGAACATCGCTCTGGCAGATAGGGGGAGAACCGGTGCGGATACGGAGTCACCGTGGAAACTGGCGCATTGCGAGACTCTCGCGGGGAGCGCAGGTTCGGCGGAGACGGGAAGAAATTTGCGGCTGACGCTGCGGCTCTTCCTGCGGTCTGCTGCGGTGATCGGGATCGTCGCTCTCGTTCTTGCGGGCCGCCTGTACGCAGTCAAGGCGTATAATCTGGTCTTTAACGGCCGCTTTATCAACAACACATACGGGACGGTCAATACGCTGGCGAATATTCTCTATGCTTCGGACAGGGAGGATGGAGAGAGGATCAGTGATCCGGAGGCGCGGGCGTTTTTCTATGAAATGTACGATCTGGCGGACCAGAACCGGGCCAATTATAAATATGCGGGGGAGTCGATCCGGGAGCAGGCGGAGTATTTCGAACAGTGGCATGACACCATCAAATATGAGATGGTGGAGAATGTATTCTACGAGACGTACAACGAGACGGTGACGACAGATTACATCGAGCAGAATCTCCTGGCGGACGAGACGGCGGGCAGAATCATTGCGGGAGTTTTTCCGGCGTGTCTGGGGCAGTGGCTGTGGGACTATCTGCTGCTGGCCGGGTACGGGTTGATTCGCAGTATCGCGGTGGTGCAGGGCGCGGTCAATGTGGCCGCCGCGCTGCTGTATGTGTCGGCTGCGGTATTGGTGATCCGGTTGTCGAGGCGGGCGGGAGGCGGAAAATGCGGGGCGGCGGCGTTTTCTTCGGCGGAAGCGGGAAAGCGTGATGCGGCGGCGTTTTCTTCGGCAAAAGCGGAAAGGACGTCCACTGCCACTGCCGCTGCCTGTCTGGCAGTGGCGGTGGCGGCGATTCTGATGAATACAGCGACCGTTTCCGTGACGATTATCTGTCTCTCCCGGTATATGGTGTATGGATTTGCACCATTTTATACCGCGTATTGTCTGGCGCTCAGGGAAGTGGGGAAGAGGCCCCGGCTTAGGCCGGGGAACGCTGCGGAAGCCGTACGGTAAACGCGCTGCCGTGACCGGGGCTGCTGTCTACGGTGACGGTTCCGCCGTGCAGGGATACGATCTTCTGGACCATCGCCAGACCGAGGCCGTTACCTTCGGTTTTGTGGCTGGTGTCACCCTGATAGAACTGCTCAAAAATGCGGGCGGCAATCGCTTCATCCATGCCGGGGCCGTGGTCCGTCACAGTGACGGTGATGGCGTCCTTTTCGCGGTGAATCGTCACGTTCACCGCCCCGTCGTCCGGTGAAAATTTAACGGCGTTGTCGAGGAGATTGACCCATACCTCTTTGAGCAGCGCCTCATTTCCATAATAGTCATATTCGTCGTCCTCCGGCAGCTGTGCCGTCAGGACGGCGTTTTTTTTGCGCGCCCATTTCTGTTCGATCATCATGACGCTCTGGCGCAGCTGTTCGGCGAGAGGGAACAGAGCGGCGTCGGTCAGGATTGTCTGCGCTTCCAGGCGTGACAGGGCCAGCACGCTGCTTGCCAGCGAGGCCAGACGGTGACTCTCGCTGCTGATGATTTCCAGATATTCCCTGCGTTCCGCCTCCGGCATTTCGTTGTCCTCGAGGAGGAGATCGGCGAAGCCGCCCAGAGAGGTGATCGGCGTCTTGAACTCATGGGAAAAATTATTGATGAAGTCCCTGCGCAGCAGCTCGGTGTTTCCCAGTTCCCCGGCTGATGCGTTAAAGGCGTCGGTGAATTCCCGCAGTTCCAGAGGCCGCATCCATCCCCTGCAGTTCATACGGACGGTGAAATCCCCTGACTGGAGCCGCTGCATGGCCTGCACCATGGAACGCATCGGATCCAGAATCACCTTCTGAATCATGACGACGACGCTGATGCCGATCAGAATTGCCGTCGCATAAATCGCTACCATCACGTTTTCCGGCGTCAGCAGCTGAGACATATCGAGCCAGCCGGCCCATATCGCCAGCCAGCCGGTCAGTGCGATTACAAGCAGTACGAGCGCGATAATGAAAAAGAGATTCAGCGTGAGCAGAAAGGTCATATTGACGGTAAAAAGACCGTATTTGAGTTTATTGCGCATCGGGATCCGCCTTTCTGAGAGCGCGGTAGCCGAGGCCCCGCACCGTCTGGATTTCAAATTCCGGCCAGTCGTAAAAACGGCTGCGCAGACGATTGATATGAACATTGACCGTGCGCTCGTCGCTCTCGGAATTCATGCCCCAGATCTCATCGAGCAGCTGAAGGCGGGTAAAGGTGCGTTCCGGATAGGCGAGCAGTTTATAGAGCAGCTGGAATTCTTTGGGCGGCAGAGTCATCACTTCATGGCCGCGGCGTACGGTGTGGGTGTCGTATTCCAGCACTGCGTCGCCTATGGTGATCCGTCTCTCATCCACAATCCGGGCGCGTCGGAGCAGAGCCCGGATGCGCAGGATCATCTCCTCTTTGTCCACCGGTTTCGTGATGTAGTCGTCAGTGCCGACCAGAAATCCGCGGCGTCTGTCCTCCGGCAGGGCTTTGGCGGTGACCATCAGGATGGGAAGGAGGCTGCCGCCGTCGCGGATCGCGCGTGTCAAGGCAAAACCGTCTAATTTGGGCATCATGACATCACAGAGCAGCAGATCAATCTGATGCTCCTCCAGTTTCTGCAGAGCCTCCTCGCCGTCTGCGGCGGAAACCGGTTCATATCCGGCGCGGCGCAGGATCGCGCAGAACAGCCGGTTTGTGCTGGGGTCGTCCTCGGCAACCAGTATTTTGAACATCTTGGAAGTTTCCTTTCTGTAATAAATCACACAAATAAAAACAGATCAATTGTAACAATCTGATCAGACAGCTCTCAGACAGTAGTTGAATTTCTTCAGATTATAACATGATCATACACTTCCTGCGAGCCGCTCATGGCGGTATGCGCCGGATTTCCGACTGCGTTCCAACCTTATGACACTGCCATCATATCATGGAAAGATAAACAAAAGATAAACGAATCCGTTTACCGGACGTTGACATAAGAGGTCTATGCTGAGAGAGCACCGGGGCGAACAGATGGAAAACGCCGAGGAGACAAATAAAAGGCGAAGAGGTGAAGAGGAAAAAGCGGATCATCAGAGAATCAAATCATCAGAAATCAGAAAAGTGAATGATCAGACAAAGTGAA
>JAUNGV010000022.1 GCA_030524225.1 Eubacteriales bacterium | reverse complement strand
GACTTTGCAAGGTTAAATTCCATATGAGGATGGAATTTAACTTTGCGAGTGACTACTGTTACCTGGTACGGCAAAATTTTTCATTTTTTTCTTGACAAAATCCCATCTCACAGGTAGAATAAATGTTGCTGTTACAGAAATACTGTTTACAGTATCTATAGCAGATGTATGTGTAGCTCAGCTGGATAGAGCGTCTGGCTACGGACCAGAAGGTCGCGAGTTCGAATCTTGTCACATACATGCATAAACCCGTCTGATTCCTGCAGGGAGTCAGACGGGATTTTTTTAATATAGCCCCCTGCCTTGTCGCTGGCAGAGGGCTGTTTTCCGTTATTGGCAAGATTTGTGCCTGAGCGTTACAAATCACAACACAAAATCAAAGTTTTTCTATACATGGCAGACGCAAATTTGAGATTCGCGTCGCCCCGTCGCGCAAAAGCGCTCCGGAATGGAGAGTCATTACGGCGTATCCCTCAGCTGCTCCACAATGCTGCACTTGGCAGCGTGGCGGTACATCATGCGGGGAATCAGCCAGCCCAGCAGCAGGAATACCGGGACGGTCAGCAGAACAGGCAGGATGGTGAACTGATAGTCAAAGAACCAGTACACACTGCCCAAACTTTTTCCTGCAAGGGGTCCCATCACCAGCGACAGCGCAAAGGCTGTTGTCACGGAAGCCATGGCGTAGAACAGGCCCTCATAGATCAGCATGCTTTTCAGCTGCCTGTTCGTCATCCCCACGGCCTGCAGCACGGCGAATTCCCGGCGGCGGGAGAGAATTCCGGTCATCATGGCATTACAGAAGTTCAGAAGTCCCACCAGTCCAATGATGGCACAGAGCACACCGCCCACCAGAAGGAACATCTGCCGGAACCGGGCGAACTCAGCCCGGGCCGTGGCCTTGCTCTCATACATCAGAGGCGAAAACTCACCGACGGTGAGAGCAGACAGATACTGCTCGGCTGCGGCCTCGTCCGTCTCGTCTGCTGTGTCAAACAGATAAAACATGGGAATGACCGGCCCGCTGCCATCCCGCTGCGCGGCGTCCACAGACAGTACAGCGTCATACCCAATGCCGCCATAGCGGTAGCCCATGGAATACGGGCGTTTTATCAGAGCGCAGACCGTGTATTCCACATCTCTGGTCCCATACAGCTGCGGCTGAAGGTATTCCTCCGGAGTGTCTGCGGCACAGAGTTCCCCGGTGCGGCTGTCGATATAGTTGAGCCCCTCCGCATAGGTGACGGTGACGGTATCCCCCACCTTCGGATAATAATCGGGATTGGGCAGATTGCCGTAGTCATCCAGAGAAACTACAATGGCAATGGCGTGATTGTCCGGCTTTTGCATCGGGGAAAGCTCTCCCTCGAACACCTGCAGCTTTGCAAACAGGCTGCTGTCCAGCGCTTCGATTCTGGTGTCCCCCATGACCATGTCGCCCCGGTGCTCCATGCCGCTCATGTGGGCGTCCAGCTGCTCGGCGCTCTCGTATCTGGCATAGTCCTGCCGCAGGGCATCCTCCGTCATCCACAGGTATTTCTCCCCCAGCACGGCATACCCTGTACCGGAAAGGCTGGCATTTGTATTTGCCGAGATTTCTCTGATCTGCTCCGGTGTGATGAATTCCTCGGTATTTACGTTGAACCGGAAATAGTCGGTGGTACTGACGATAAAATCCGCGCAGATCGTGGAGGACACGTACTTCTCCATGCTGAAGCTCCCCACAAAGGAGCACAGCGCATTGAACAGCGTCACAGACAGCGCCAGGGACAGCACCACCAGCACTGTCTTTTTCTTATTTCGCCCCAGATTGGCAAAGGCCATCTGATGGATTCTTGCTCCGCGGGTGCCGCGATGCTTTTTCCCGCTCTGCGCCGCATCGGTATATTTGGCGGCTTCCACCGGAGAGACTTTAGCCGCCATTCTTCCGGGTCTGGAGCAGGACAGCAGCACCGTCAGCAGGGCGAACAGCGCGGAACCGAGAAAAATCACGGGAGAAGCGCTGATGGTGGAGGATACCGCGCCTAATTGGGTAGTTTTCAGAACAACGGGCACCAGAACGGCCCCGATCCCATAGCCCAGCAGCAGGCCCGCAGGAATGCCGGCGACACACAGCAGCAGCGCCTGCTGGCGAATGATGCGTTTTAGTTGCCGGGGCGTAGCGCCGATGGTTTTCAGTAGCCCGTAAAACCGGATGTCCCCGGTGACAGAGATCTGAAAAATATTGTAGATGATCAGATACCCGGTGAAAATCACCAGCAGCAGGAAAGCCGCCACGGCGATCACCAGCCCCGGATCTGTCAGAGAGGCCAGCTGAGAGGAGGTATACCCCCAGTTGACGCCAATCCGGACGCTGTCCGGATCGGTATAGCTGTCCCAGGTGTAGCCCAGGTCGGTATCCACCTGCTCCATCTGCCCCTGAATGTCCGCACTGGAGGCCAGCATCACACTCAGATCAGTGCGGAAGGGCTCCAGCCCCGTCTCCATGGCCTGTGCTTCGATGTCGTCTGCATAGTCCTTACTGATATTGATGTAGTGAACGGGCATCAGCTCATCATAGTCCCAGTACCCCACCAGCGTAAAGGTATCCGTCACCGGGAGAGCGATCTGATCCTTATCCGTGACGGAATAGGAGACGGTGACTTCTGCGCCCAGCTCCGGCTCCACGTCAAGCAGCTGCAGGGCCGCCGTGTCCATGGCTGCTTCTTTCCCGCTTTCGGGCATTCGTCCGGTGGTGGGAACGGCATAGCTCCATTTGGTACAGTTCGCATCCATGTAGCTGACCTCTGCCGGCGTCCTGGCAAAGATTCCGTCCACGCTGATACCAATCACCTTCCGCACACCGGCTTCTTTTATCCTGGGGTGGGCAGAAATCCGTTCCAGCTGCTCCGGGGAGACATCCTTAAAAGCGCCGTGCGCATAGCTGCCCAGCTGCCGGAACTGGTAAGTTTCATAGCTGGCGTTCAGTGACAGGACAATGGTAAACATGGAGGTAAACAGCAGAGCGGTCAGAGCGATGGCGAAAATGGCGATCAGATTTCGCCGCCGGTTCGCATAAAGGGATTTGACGCTGAGTCTCCGGATACATTTTCGATTCTGAACCTTCATCACGCTCACCTCCTCAGCAGCCCGCGGCAATGCGGCCGTCCTCGATCCGGATGATCCGGTCGGCCAGTTGGGCAATTTCCTCGTTGTGGGTGATCATCACGATGGTCTGGGCAAATTTCCGGCCGGTCACTTTCAGCAGGCTCAAGACATCCTGGCTGGTCCTGCTGTCCAGATTTCCGGTGGGCTCGTCCGCCAGAAGGATGGCGGGCGCCGCCGCCAGAGCCCGGGCGATGGCCACCCTCTGCTGCTGACCGCCGGAGAGCTGATTGGGCAGCGCCTCCAGACGATCCCCCAGTCCGAGCGTCTGCACGATCTGCTGCACAAACTCCCTGTTGATCTTACCGCCGTCCAGCTCAATGGGAAGGACAATGTTTTCATACACATTCAGCACCGGAACAAGATTATAGGCCTGGAATACAAAGCCGATTTTTCTGCGGCGGAAGATGGTCAGGGCTTCGTCCTTTAATGAGAAAATATCCTGTCCATCCACCGTAACCGTGCCGCCCGTGGGGCGATCCAGCCCGCCGAGCATATGCAGCAGCGTGGACTTGCCGGAGCCGGAGGTTCCGACAATCGCGACGAATTCTCCTTTCTCCACACTCAAATCAACGCCATCCAGCGCATGAACCGCATTGCTGCCGGAGCCGTAAGTTTTTTTCAGGTCTTTTGTCTGTAAAATTCCCATAAACGAGTCCCTCCATGAAAAAATCTGTATGTACGCAAAGAAGTCATCCTTTGATACACACAGATTATCGCACAGGATTCTTTCCACATTCTTTCCGGCGGGAAACGAATTCTAACAGTCTTGAAAGAATTACGATGACTTCGGCAGGAATACAGAAAACGTGCTTCCTTGTCCGGGCACAGAGACGACTTTGATATAACCACCCTCGCCGGATATGATCTGCCGGGACAAATACAGGCCGATGCCGACGCCTTCTTTGTCCCGCACCGCCTTTGACCGGTAAAAACGGGCAAATATCTTGGCCTGCTCGCTTTCCGGGATGCCCTCTCCGGTATCCGAGATATCAATCCGCGCAAACATTTCATAGCTCACGGCACAAATGGTAATTGCACCCTGCGCCGTATATTTGACAGCGTTGTCCACTATGTTAGCCAGCGCTTCCGCCGTCCACCTGGCGTCAAATACAGCGAAAGCATCCGTATCCTGCAGCTGCAGGGACAGTCCTTTTTCCGCAGCCTTGGCGGCATACTGCTCCGCAACGCCCTGAAGCAGCGGCTGCAGCGCTGCGCACTGCGGTGAAAGTGATATAATTCCGTTTTCCAATCTGGACAGCTTCACCAGTGCATCAATGAAAAACCGCAGCTTTTCCGACTGACTGTACAGCGCCTCCACATTCGCCCTTGCCGAGTCGGGAAGCTTCTCCTCCATCAGAAGCTCACTGTATAACAGCAGGTTTGCAATCGGCGTTTTCGTCTGATGGGAAATATCTGCAATCAGGGATTTGATTTTGTCTTTTTCCTGCGCCGCCTTTTGAGAGGAGAGTTCCGCCGCGGAAAGATAATGCGCAAGCTTTGTCTCCAATGCGGACAGCCTGCTTTCATCAAAAGTGGCTTCAGAAAACGAGCCGTCCATCGCAGCCTCCAGCATCGTTTCGATTTTATCCATCGTTTTCCTGACTTTTCTCCGATCCCACAGCACAATCCCTCCCGTTGCCAGAACACACAGCAGCAGGATCGCAATTCCCATCTCACTCATCTTTTTTTACCCAGCTGTAACCGATTCCGTAAACAGTTTTGATATAGTCCTGTGCGCCCAGCTTATCCCTCAGGCGCTTCATCGCAACAGACAGGGCGTTTTCATCCACATATTCCGCCCCGTCTGTCCAGATCCGGTCTACAAGATCTCCGCGGGTCATGGTTCGGCCACGGTTTTCCACAAGCAGGTGCAGTAATTTTTGCTCTGTTTTACTCAATTCAACTTTAGAATCTCCCGCCCAAAAGGTCATCGCCCCGAAGTCAAAGCAGAAATGATCTATGTGAATCGGCGCGTCTGCGTTTTTATGACTTGCTGTTTGCTTTCGCAGCCGGGCGTTCACCCTCGCGCGCAAAACCGAAAGAGAAAATGGCTTGGTAATGTAATCGTCGGCGCCCCGCTCCAGTCCATCTACAATATCCATATCCGTATCATTGGCAGTCAGCAGAATGACGGGAATATCCGATGCCTTTTCCTTAATTTCCCTCAGGAAATCAAGCCCGCTGCCATCCGGCAGATTGATGTCCAACAGGATCAGAGATACCCTGCCGCAAAGCAGCTGCTCCTTCGCTGTCTTCAGATCCTGACAGGAAATAATTTGCCTGTTGTCCGCTTTCAGCGCCTTGCTCAATCCCTGATTCAGGCCCGTATCATCTTCAACGATCAATAACTGTTCCATATATCCCGCCCCCTGTGATCTAAATATAACCAGCGTTTGTTCCATGCAGACCGCTCCCCTGTGATCTAAATATGACCAGTGCTTGTTTCTTGCTGCCTGCTTCCCTGTGATTCAAATATGACCAGTGCATCCCCTGGCCATTCAGTAGCTCCATCACAAAACGCCCGCATCAGGGCTGCGGAGAATACTGCCGCGCTCCCCGATACGGGCGTTTTCTGTCCTATTTCGATCCTATTTCGGTCTTATCGCTGTCACAGCGCAGTGTCGTTTCCACCCGCTTCACCAGGCAAACTGCTCTCCGCCGCGCTACTCCCTCTCCACAATCGCCGCACAGCCCATGCCGCCGCCGACGCAGAGGGTTGCCAGTCCCTTCTTGGCATCCCGCTTCTCCATCTCATGCAGAAGCGTGACAAGAATCCGGCAGCCGGATGCGCCGACCGGATGTCCCAGAGCGATTGCACCGCCGTTGACGTTCAGAACGTCGTTGCTGAATCCGAGATCGTGCGCTACCGCCACCGACTGCGCCGCAAACGCCTCGTTCGCCTCGATCAGATCAAAATCGCCGATCTGGTAGCCGGTCTTTTCCATTACCTTGCGGGTCGCCGCCACCGGACCGATTCCCATAATGCGCGGCTCCACGCCCGCCAGCTCGCCGCCGATCCACGTTGCCATCGGCTTCACGCCCAGCTCTTTCGCCTTCTCTTCGCTCATCACAACGATTGCCGCCGCCGCATCATTGATGCTCGACGCGTTGCCAGCAGTCACCACGCCGCCTTCCTTGAATGCGGGACGCAGCTTGCTGATCCCTTCCGCCGTCACATTCGGACGCGGCCCCTCGTCGGTGTCAAAGACAATGGTCTGCTTCTTCTGCTTCACTTCCATCGGAACGATCTCGTCCCTGAACTTCCCTTCTGCGATCGCCTTCTGCGCCTTCTGCTGGCTCCACGCCGCGAACTCGTCGAGCTGCTCTCTCGTCAGTCCCCACTCCTCGGCAATATTTTCCGCCGTAATGCCCATGTGATAACCGCCGAACGCATCGGAGAGCGCGTCGCGGATCAGCGCGTCGTCCACCTTGCCCGCGCCCATGCGGTAGCCGTATCTCCCCTCATACAGCAGATACGGCGCTTTGCTCATATTCTCCATGCCGCCCGCCACGATGATGTCCGCATCGCCGCTGGCGATCAGCTTGGCCGCCAGATTCACGCAGTGCAGTCCGGAACCGCACAGCACGTTGATCGTCGTCGCCGGAGCCTCCACAGGAATCCCCGCGTTGACCGCCGCCTGTCTCGCCGGGTTCTGTCCGAGCCCCGCCTGAATGACGCAGCCCATATAGACCTCATCCACCTGCTGCGGCTCGATGCCCGCCCGTTTCAGCGCTTCCTTAATCACGACCGTCCCCAGATCCGGCGCGGGAATTCTCGATAACGTTCCTCCCATCGTTCCGATCGCCGTTCTGCAGGCGCCTGCCAATACCACTTTTCGTCCCATGTTCTACCTCCTCTTTCCTCTGCCGCAGCTCATCTGCGGCTCTGCGGGCAGAAATCCTCCTTTGCGGTTTCTGCGATGCACTCCTCAAAACAGATCCGTCTGCGGATCTGTTTCGTGTTCTGATCAAATTCTGTCGGGCATTTGGACAAAACGCAGCCTCCTTGCCGCAGCCCGTCTGCGGCTCCGGCACTCTCGCGAACCGGATCAGCTACTATCCAGTTTACTACCGCGCCGCGTCTGAGACAATCCCGTCCGTGAAATTATGGCAACGAGTTCAGCCCGCGCCATTCGAGGGGCCGCGCTGCCGCGCTTTCCGCCGCTTCGCGGCTGCCTTTGCTCATGATCTTGCTCTCCCTCAGCGGGAATTGTTACAAATTATACGCCCTTTCCCCGCTTCTCTCTTCCTTTTTCCTGAAAATCTCCCGCAGCGACTCTGTATACGGCGCTCTCGCAACACCGAACTCCGTGACAATTCCCGCAATCAGATCGTTGTCCGTCACGTCAAAGGCCGGATTGTATACCTTCACTCCCTCCGACGCCATGCGCTGCGCATACCACATCCCGGTGACCTCCTCCGGCTTTCTCTGCTCGATCACGATCTGATCACCGCCGGGGATAGACATATCAATCGTGGCAGTCGGCGCGCACACGTAAAACGGAACGCTATAGCGCTTCGCCGCGATCGCCACCATGCTCGTACCGATCTTATTCGCCGTATCCCCATTGGCCGCCACGCGGTCGCAACCCACGAAAACCGCCTGAATCCTTCCCTCCCGCATCAGGGAGGCCGACATATTGTCACACTGGAGCGTCACATCGATGCCCGCCGCCTGCAGCTCGTACGCCGTCAGACGCGCTCCCTGCAGGAGCGGCCTCGTCTCGTCCGCATAGACATGAAAATCGTATCCCCGCTCCGCGCCCAGATAAACCGGCGCGGTGGCCGTTCCGTACCGGATCGCTGCGAGCTTCCCTGCATTGCAGTGCGTGAGAATCCCGTCCCCCGGCTTCACAAGCGCCAGGCCATATTCTCCGATCCGGCGGCAGACGTCGATATCCTCCCGCCTGATCTCCTCCGCCTCCCCGCGCAGGCGTTCCTTAACCTGCGCCATCGTCATCTCTTTTTGACCTTTACAGTCAAAAAAGACTTTCTCCATTCTCTTTAAGGCCCATGAGAGATTCACTGCCGTCGGACGCGAAGAGTCCAGATAAACCTTTTGTTTCTCGAATTCCTGCTCCAGGACAGCAAAATTGACATCGTGATTTTCCGGTGTGTCGTTCTCAATTTTGACCTTTTTAGTCAAAATATAGATTCCCATTGCCGCGCAGACCCCGATCGCCGGAGCGCCCCGCACCTGCAGCAGATAAATCGCGTCCCAGATCTGCTGCGCCGTCTTCAGTTTGATCAGCTCCGTCCTTCCCGGCAGCTTTGTCTGATCAATAATCTGCACCGCGTCCTCCTCATCGAGAAGGGCTACGGTCTCATACTCCAGAATACTTTTCATGGTTCTCCTTCTGCCGCAACTCGTCTGCGGCCTTTCTACTGTACCAGATCCGCATACTCCGCCCGGTGCGCCGCCCGCAGGAAATCCCCGGGCGAGAGGCAAATCTGACATCCGATCTTCCCGCCACTGATATAGATGGACTCCTGCCCCGCCGCGCTCTCGTCGAGCCTCGTCACAAAGGGCTTTTTCATACCGATCGCCGTACACCCGCCGCGCACATACCCTGTCAGCGCAAACAGTTCTTTCATGGGAATCATCTCCACCGATTTGACACCGACGGACTTCGCGCACTTTTTGAGATCGAGCTCCCTCTCAATCGGGATCACGAAGACGTAATGCTGATGATCCGCACCGACTGTCACAAGCGTCTTATACACCTGCTCCCGCGGCAGCCCCAGCTTGTCCGCCGTCTCAATTCCGTCCACAAACTCTCCGCACTCATACGACTGGTGCATATACGCGATTTTCTCCCGCTCCAGAATCCGCATCGCGTTCGTCTTTACTTCCTGCTGTTTCTTAGCCATTGCTGTTATACTCCTTCGACGGATCGTCCACAATCGGGTGCTTACACAAAGCGCAGGGATCCGGATCAACACATCGGCAGAAAACCCGCTTCTCTTCCGGTCCCACGATCCGATTCCGCTCATTGTCACCGGCGCGCGATCTCATAATTCTTTCGCGCGAACCGGTGTAAAAGCATCCTTCTTTTCCTTCGGTTTCATTATAGTGACTCCGCCAAAACGCGTCAATGCAGACGATTTCGCTCTCTGTGGCACTCCGCCTCCTGAATCACTTTCCGGACTCAGTCTCCTAAGCCATCTTCTGAACGCTATCTCCTGTTCCCGCCTTCTGAATCCCAACGCCTAAACCTGTGCTTCCACGCCTGTCCTATTATATGGCCCTATTCATTTGGCAAAATCTGGCCATTGTAACCATGCCATTTTTCTGATACAGTGGCAGAAACAAGAAGGAGGAGCCATCTATGAAACGAATCGCCACCATTCAGGATATTTCCTGCGTCGGTAAATGTTCCCTGACCGTCGCTCTGCCGATTATTTCCGCCATGGGGATCGAAACCGCTATTCTTCCGACCGCCGTCCTCTCGACGCACACCGCGTTCTCCGGCTTCACATTCCGTGACCTCACAGATGATATTCCCGGCATTGCCGCACACTGGAAAAAGGAAAATTTTACATTTGACGCGCTCTATACCGGATATCTCGGTTCCAAACGGCAGATCTCTCTTGTCAAATCCCTGTTCCGGGACTTTGGCTCCTCCGCATCTTCCAGCTCCTCCATCTCCGGCGCGGCTGTTTCCGCCGCAACGTCTGCAAACTCTGCACCGTCTGCCCTCTCTGCGCAGGCTCTGAAATTCGTGGATCCCGCGATTTGTGACACTATGCCGTCAAATACCCACTGCGCCTCCGCGCAGGCTCTGAAATTCGTGGATCCCGCGATGGCGGACAGCGGTGCGCTCTATGCCGGATTCACCCCTGATTTCGCACAGGAGATGGCTTCTCTGTGCGCCGAGGCGGATGTGATCGTCCCTAACCTCACCGAGGCCTGCCTGATGACCGGTACACCCTACCGCGAGGATTATGACGAGGCCTTTGCCATGGAACTGCTGCAAAAACTGGCTGCGCAGAAACGCCAGTCCTGCAGTTCTGCGCAGAACGCCGCTGCCGCTGTGCCGGCCTCTGACGTCTCTCCCTCCGGCTATATCATTCTGACCGGCGCACACCGCACAGACAGCGATCTGGGGGCGCTCGGCTACGACATCGCCCGGGATCGCTTCTTCTCCTATTACGGAGAGCGCCTCCCCGTCAAATTTCACGGCACCGGCGATATTTTCGCCAGCTGCACGGTCGGCGCGCTCGCGCGGGGGCTCTCCATCGAGAAAGCGATCCGCATTGCCGTCGATTACACCCACGAATGCATCCGTCTGACCATGAAGGATTCCGATCACCGCTGGTACGGCGTCAACTTCGAGAGTGCAATCCCCTATCTGCTGAAACTGCTCGACCAATGACGCACATCTGCCGACTCCGCGTTATATCCATATACAAAAAGGCGAATAGCAGCCCGAGAAACCCGTTTACAGCGCAATCGGCAGACTCCATTTTCGCCCCATAATAAAAGCGCCGCTTTCTCTGTAACGCAAAGCGGCGCCTTTCCCATGTTCTTACAATTCTTTTATCCCCTGGATCCCTCCAGCTCTCTCTCCACCTCTTCCCATGTCGGAATCGAAGAAGCCGCCCCCTCCCGGGACACCGCAATGGAAGCCGCCATCGACGCGACGCGCATAATCTCCGCCATCTCCATGCCGCGCCAGAGTCCCGCAATGAAGTAGCCCGTAAAGGTATCACCCGCCGCAGTCGTATCGGCCACCTGCCTTCGGTATGCCTGCTGCCGGATCTGCCCGTCCCGTCCGCGATAAACCGAGCCGTCTCCGCCCAGAGTCAGGATGATCTCAGACGCCGGAAAGCGTCCTGCGAGGCGCTCCGCCATCTCTTCGCCCTCGTATCCGGCGCTCTCCTGCTCCTGCTGCGCCTGCTCGGCCGGATTTCCCCGCAGCAGCTGCGCGGCTTCGATCTCATTCAGAATCAGGTAATCCGCCTGCTCCAGAGGCAGCTGTTTCAGCGCCTCGTCCGCCGGAGACGGATTGAAGGCAATCCGCATTCCCCTCCGTTTGCCCTCTTCCCAGATCCAGTCCAGACCATTAATCTCGTTTTGCAGCACCAGCAGATCACCCTGTTCAAAATTCGACAAGGTCTCCCTTACCTGCTCCCGTGTAATGGCACGATTCGCCCCACCGTAGAGCAGAATACTGTTGTCCCCGGTCCTGTCGCGCTGAATGATCGCGTTTCCCGTCCGCACCTGCGTCAGACGGCGCACATACTCCGTATGGCCGCCCGCTTCTTCCAGCAATTCGACCAGAAAACCACCGTCCTCTCCGATGGATCCGGCGCGCCCGCCCGCCCCATCGCCACGGACTGGTTCAGTCCCTTTCCTCCCGGGAAGATCGACAGCCCGTCCGAGGAAAGCGTCTCCCCTTTCTGCACCATATGATCGACACTGTACACGTAATCAATATTCAGAGCACCGAAATTCAGAATTCTCATTCGCATCACCTTTCTCTCCAACAGCAAGCCAGTCGCTATCCCTCCCTCAGCCACAGCACGGCCGCCCCGCAGGGTTCCAGCTTCTTCTCATCTCCCAGTATAACCTCTTCCACACGCCATCCTTCGCACAATACCAGCTCTGTCTCCTGCCCGTCAAAAGAATAGTTGACGAGCACCAGATATACGCCGTCCCCGGTCACATGCTCCGTCACTCCCACCTTTCTGTTCCGGCTCCTCCCGTATTTTGACGCGTATACCTTTGCCGCAGCTATCCTGTAAATCTCGCAGTAATCTTCGTCAAATCCGCCTTCCCTGTCCAGAAGCATCTTCTCCATCGGGAAATTCAGAACATACACATGGCCCCTGCCATACGCCGCACAGGTCAACAGTGGATTTCCATCCTCCTCCGCAGCAAGTACCTGCGCCCGAACGGACTCCATACTGAAATGATATGTTTTCTCATACGTCACACCGCTTCCATCCGGCAGGACGGCCTCCCCTCTGCGCATCCCTTCGTGTGCACAGAGAATCCGGAGTCCCGTAAATTCCGCAAACTCCGTCAGAAAAGCATTGTCCATGGACAGATATAAATCCGCCCCTTCCTCCACCTTCTTTTTCAGATGGAAATAGGATTCCCTGTTCATGGCAGGACGCGCCACAGAAGGCAGAAAGTACATCCGGCTCTCGGGCAGTTCCTGCTCGCAGTAGGCATAATCCAACGTAAGTCCCGCCTGCTTTGCCAGAATATAACTCATATATGCAACACCCCAGTGATCCTGCCCCTTCGAAAGCACAATCACTCCATCTGCCCGCCGTCCGGGCAGATTCAGCGCGAGCCTTTCCCTCTCCTGCGCAAAATTTTTCATCTCTGTCAGCAGGGGTTTGGGCATAAACTCTGCGTCAAACATTCCCAGTTCCCTCTCGCACATATTCCACGCATAGGGAGGCGCTTCCAGATGGGATTGCTCATAGGCGCACCACCACAAAAGTCCTTCCGCCCCATTGGCCCAGTTGGAGTACAGATTGACCTTCATAAACCCGGCGGCAATCTCTTCGCTGCACACCATCGGTCCCATGGTGCCGATTTCCTCCACGAGACACGGTTTTTGGCTGATGTCACGATAATACTGGGTCTGTGCTGTGGCATGCAGCAGTACCCTCTGGGAAGAAAGCGGTTCCTTGCTGCAATGTTCCACCCATAGCGGATAGGGATGGGTTGTGAGCACATCCGTCACCTCTCCCTGATCCTGTATATTCCACACCCCCTCGATCTCCAGAGAATGCATGCCGGAGATCACGGGTCTGGAGCCATCACAGGCACGGATGGCATTGGCAATCACAGAGGTCCAGTTATACGCCTGTTCTCTGCTCTGTGCCTCGCCCATGCAGTTGCATTCATTGCCGAGATCCCATGCACAGATCGCTGCCTCCCCCTTCATTTCACTCACAATTCCCTTCACCAGCAGCTGCTGAAACAGAAGCGCCTCCGGATCCGTAAACAGATTCTTTCCCTCTAGCGCTCTGGGCGTGAATAATCTCCCGCTCATCCATCCGGTCACGAGCCCCACAATCAAGCGCATTCCATACGACTGCGCCATCCCGCAGAAGAGATGGAATCTCTCCAGCATGGTTTCATCCAGATAGCAGGAATTGGCCGGACGAACCTCGCCCGGCATGCAGAACCCCTCTCTCCTGTTTTTCTCTCCATACAGCGCCTCCACCGGCTGGAAATCCCGCCAGTTCGGAAATACACGAAGATATTTCACTCCGTTTTCATGAAGGCGCGCCAGATCCTCCCGCACCACCTGCGCATCCCACCTTCTCCACATATCCGCACCTGCATGGGAGGCCCAGTAGTTGCATCCCAGCATAAATTCCTTTTCCTCTGATCCATTCATGACCGTTTCCTCTCCCCTCTCCGCCGCAGTTCTCGCCCGGCACGCCGCCAATCCGCTGTTTGTCAGGCCCTTGTGCTCCATAGGCACGCCCCTGCTCACCGAACGTCTCGTCCGGGACCTCCCACTATCCTGACATCTTGCGGTTTCTTCCGTTCTCCTTCTCTGTCTCCGATTGACAAAACATTGTTCTCATCATAGAAAAAAGGAAATACGCTGTATAGTATAAATTTTGTTCTTTCTGGGAATATTCTGTTTTTATAATATCAAAAAAAGCACCCCTTCCTGCACGAATTCCTCTGCAAAGGAGAGACCGCCCGGCGCTTACCCGCTAAAAATATCTTTTCCTGAAAAAACCTCCCGGAAGCGACTGCATCGTTTCCGGGAGGTTTTTATCTATACTTTTAATATACTGTCTTTTAATGTACTGTCTTTGCTTCCTGTGCGCTTTACGCCAGTTCCGCCTTCAGCTTCTCGGTCAGGGCCGGAACGATCTTGTTGAGGTCGCCTACGATGCCGTAGTCAGCCACGTCGAAGATCGGCGCGTTCTCATCCTTGTTGATCGCGATGATGATATCGGACTCCTCCATGCCTGCCAGGTGCTGGATCGCGCCGGAGATACCGATTGCGAAGTAGAGGTTCGGGCGAACGGTCTTGCCGGTCTGTCCGACCTGCAGATCCTTTGCCTTCCAGCCAGCGTCCACAACCGCACGGGAGCAGCTCACCGTGCCGCCGAGCACTGCCGCGAGGTCGTCGAGGAGCTTGAAGTTCTCTGCGCTGCCAACGCCGCGGCCGCCGGATACGAGAATCTTTGCATCCATGATATCTGCCGTCGTCTTTGCATTCTTGACGATCTCCAGGATCTCCACATACTTGTCGTTCGGGGTAAAGCCGGGGTTGAACTCCACGACATTCGCTTTTGCACCCTCAACCTTGTCCTGCTTCTGCATTACGCCCGGGCGAACAGTCGCCATCTGCGGACGGAAATCAGGGCACGCGATCGTAGCGATCGTGTTGCCGCCGAATGCGGGACGGGTCATGAGCAGCTGGTTGTGCTTCTGCTCCTTGCCCGGCATCGGGTTGAGCGGGAAATCACCGATCTCGAGCTTCGTGCAGTCTGCGGTCAGACCGGTGTGCACTCTCGCCGATACGCGGGGGCCCAGGTCACGGCCGATTGCCGTAGCGCCTACCAGCATGATCTCCGGCTTGAACTCGCCGATCACCGATGCCAGCGCATGAGCGTAGGGCTCGGTTCTGTACTCCTTCAGCTCCGGATCGTCCACCAGGATCACCTTGTCAGCACCGTATGCCGCCAGCTCGTCGCAGAGGTCTTTCACGCCGGAACCAAGAAGGACAGCCGCCACCTCGGTCTGCAGATCCGCCGCCAGCTCTTTTGCCTTGCCGATCAGCTCAAACGCAATGTTGTCCAGCTTGTTATCGACCTGCTGCGCAAAGATAAATACGCCTTTATATTCTTCCATATTCTGTGTCATTGCTTTGACTCCTTTTTCACAAATTAGATGACGTGCTTCTCTTTCAGTTTGTCCATGATATAATCAACGGACTCCGCCGTATCCAGAGTTACCTTCTCGCCCGCGCCCTTGCGAACCTTGTCGGACGCCTTTGCGATCTGCGTCGGCGAGCCCTTCAGACCGAGATTGCTGTCATCCACATCCTTTAAGTCATTTCTGCCCCATACGGTGATGTCCGCATCGTAAGCGTCAAAAATGCCGCCCGGAGTCATGTAGCGAGGGGTGTCGAGCTCAGCGAGAGCGGTGATCAGGCAGGGCATTTTTGCCTTGAGCACATGATATCTGTCGTCGAACTGACGCTCTACCGTGATGTATCCGTCCTCAATACCAACGATCTTCTGCGCGTAGCTGATCACCGGAATGCCGAGGTGCTCGGAGATCTGCGGACCTACCTGCGCCGTATCTCCGTCGATTGCCTGACGGCCGGTGATGATCAGATCGTACTCGAGGTTGCGGAGCGCGCCTGCGATCGTCTGGGAGGTTGCCCATGTATCAGCGCCGCCGAGCACTCTGTCGGTGACGAGGATGCCGTGATCCGCACCCATAGCCAGAGCCTCTCTGAGCACTTCGTCCGCCTTCGGAAGTCCCATCGTGACAACCGTAACTTCTGCGCCGTACTGATCCTTTAACTCAAGAGCCGCTTCCAGACCCGCCTTGTCATCCGGGTTCATGATGGACAGCATAGCCGCTCTGTTTAAGGTTCCGTCGGGATTGAACTGAACGCCGCCCTTAGTATCCGGTACCTGCTTAATACAAACAACGATTTTCATTGTATATTCTCTCCTTCTTATTTAAGTAACGCACCGGAAATGACCATTCTCTGTACTTCGCTGGTGCCTTCATAGATCTCGGTGATCTTGGCGTCACGCATCATACGCTCTACTTCGTACTCTCTCGTGTAGCCGTAGCCGCCGTGAAGCTGTACTGCCAGGCTCGCAACCTCTACCGCAACCTCTGCCGCATAGAGTTTCGCCATAGCCGCCTCTACCGAGTAGGTCTGCTGCGTTGCCTTTGCCATAGCCGCGCGGTATACGAGCATCTGCGCCGCCTTTACTTTCGTCGCCATGTTCGCCAGCTGGAACTGCGTATTCTGGAACTGGCCGATGGCTCTGCCGAACTGCTTACGCTCCTTGACATACTCGATGGTGCGGTCAAGCGCGCCCTCTGCGATACCGAGTGCCTGCGCTGCGATACCGATACGGCCGCCGTCCAGAGTGTGCATTGCGATGCCGAAGCCCTTGCCTGCCGGTCCGAGCATGTTCTGCTTCGGAACTCTGCAGTCGGTGAAGATCAGCTCATAGGTAGCCGAGCCGCGGATACCCATCTTCTTTTCCTTCGTGCCGAAGGTAAAGCCCGGCGTTCCCTTCTCTACGATAAATGCGGAGAAAATCTTTTTCTTGCGTCCCTTCGGATCCACCTTGACGTCCGTCACAGCAAAGATCACGTAGATGTCCGCCTCTTTGCCGTTCGTGATGAAAATCTTGGAGCCGTTGAGCACATAATCGTCGCCGTCCAGAACCGCCTTTGTCTGCACGCCCTGTGCGTCCGTACCTGCGCCGGGCTCCGTCAGACCGAATGCGCCGAGCTTCTCGCCCTTTGCAAGCGGAACAAGATATTTCTGCTTCTGCTCTTCCGTGCCATAGGTTGCGATCGGATCGCAGCACAGAGAGGTGTGAGCGGAGACGATAACGCCTGTCGTGCCGCAGACCTTGGAAAGCTCCTCGACGCACATCGCATAGGTGAGCGGATCACAGCCCTGTCCGCCGTACTTCTTGTCCACCGGAATGCCGAGGAAACCGGCCTTCGCCATCTTCTCCACGGTCTCTCTCGGGAACATTTCCTTCTCATCTACTTCCTGCGCAAGGGGCTTTGCCTCATTCTCGGCAAACTCCTTGAACAGGCGTCTTGCCATTTCATGTTTTTTGTCTAACGTAAAATCCATGGTTTCCTCCATACGGAGCTTCCTTTGCTCCGCCTTTCCTTAATCGTTTTGGTAGCTTCTGCGAGCCATCATCACAGCGCGCCGCCACCCCGCTTTCCCCTGTCCTCAAACCCGAAGACAGTCAAACGGGGCCGCAGCCAGCCTGTGCTATGCCGTTTTATTTATTGTAGACGAAGATTCCCTCGCCGCTCTTACGACCGAGCTTTCCAGCCGCCACAAGCTCTTTTAACTTCGGCTGCGGCGCATACTTGTCGTCGCCGGTCTTGCCGTGGATGACTTCCATGATCGCCAGAACGATGTCAAGGCCGATCAGATCGCCGAGGTGCAGCGGTCCCATCGGATGGGAAGCGCCGAGCTGCATCGCAACGTCGATATCCTCTGCGCTCGCCGTGCCTGCCGCCCATACGCCGATCGCCTCGTTGATCATCGGAACGAGGATACGGTTTACCACGAAGCCGGGAGCCTCGTTGACCTCTACCGGAGTCTTGCCGATCTCAATGGAGATCTCTTTGATCTTCGCGATCAGCTCAGCCGGCGTGTTCTTGCCGCCGATGACCTCAACCAGCTTCATTCTGTCCGCCGGATTGAAGAAGTGCATGCCGACAACCGGTCTGTCAAGGCCTTCGCTCATCTCGGTGATGGAGAGAGAGGAGGTGTTGGACGCAAAAATGCAGTCCTTGCTGACGATATCCTGAAGCTGCTTGAAGATGGACTGCTTCACTTCCATCTTCTCCAGAGCCACTTCCACAACGAGATCGCAGTCTGCGCAGATGTCGTTTAAGCCGATCTTGATTCTGCCGAGAATCGCATCCGCCTGCTCCTGCGTGATCTTCTCCTTGCCGACCAGGAACTTCATGTTCTTCTCGATCTTCGCGAGACCGCCCTGTGCGAACTCCTCTTTGATGTCGCAGAGACGAACCTCATAGCCCTCTGTCATCGCGAACGCCTGTGCAATTCCGGAACCCATGGTTCCCGCTCCAATAATACCTACCTTCATGTCTTGTCCTTTCCGCCCCAGCTTGCTGCTGTGCACTGTCGGGCCGGGCCGCTTACGGCGCCGGCTCTCTCTTTATTGAATCGCCCTCCGTTTCCTGTCCGGAGAACATACATTGGATTGCCGAACGTAACAATTACTTATTCAGGAACTCTTTCTCTTTTCTCTTCTCCAGGAATGCGCTCATGCCTTCCTTCTGATCATGCGTCTCGAAGCATGCGCCGAAGAGCTTCTCCTCGATCACGATCGCCTCGTCCATCGGGACTTCCAGACCGTCGTTGATCGCCTTCTTGCAGTTGCGAACCGCGATCGGCGCGTTCTTTGCGATGCCCGCCGCCGTCTTCTTCGCCGCCGGAAGGAGTTCTTCCTGCGTATAAACCGCATTCACGAGACCGATGCGAAGCGCCTCGTCCGCCTTGATGTTGCGCGCGGTGTAGATCATCTGCTTCGCCATGCCCGGTCCTACGATACGCGCCAGTCTCTGGGTGCCGCCAAAGCCCGGGGTGATGCCAAGGCCCACTTCCGGCTGACCGAATACCGCGTTGTCCGAGCAGAAGCGGATATCGCAGCTCATGGAAAGCTCGCAGCCGCCGCCCAGTGCAAATCCGTTGATCGCAGCGATCACCGGAACCGGGAACGTCTCGATTCTGCGGAAAATATCGTTGCCCTTCTTGCCGAACGCCTCTCCCTCTGCGACAGTGAGGCTGCTCATCTCTCCGATGTCAGCGCCCGCCACAAAGGACTTCTCCCCCGCGCCCGTCAGAACGAGGCAGCGGATCACATCAACGTCCACGCTGTCCAGAACAGCGTTCAGATCATCAAGAACCTCAGAATTCAAAGCGTTTAACGCCTTCGGACGGTCAATCGTGATAATGCCGACTGCCCCCTCTGTTTCATACGTTACAAAAGCCATTTTACTCTCCATTCCGGAGCGCTCTCTGCTTTCAGTACGCCGGGGAAAACGAAACTGTTTTCCGGCTGCAATGCGGCAGTTTTGCGGCGCCCCTCTGCAAAACCGCCCCGCAGACACAGCCGCAGCATCCGTGAGGATGCCGCGGCGCGCTGCCGGTTCTCTTCTCTATAACATTACATTGCATTTCGATTGCCCGGACTCCGCAGATTCCGCTTCCTTACCAGCTTCCTCCTGCAGCAGATGTCTCCGCCGCCCGCGTCCTTCCTCTGTCCGGCTGTTCTCTCTGATTAGTCTCTCTCTACGATCGTCGCGCAGCCCATACCGCCGCCGATGCACAGCGTCGCAAGACCTTTCTTCGCATCCTTCTTCTGCATTGCGTGAAGAAGGGTGACCAGAATACGGCAGCCCGAAGCGCCTACCGGATGGCCGAGCGCGATAGCGCCGCCATTGACATTTAACTTGGACAGATCAAAGCCAAGATCCTTGCCGACTGCCACGGACTGTGCCGCAAACGCCTCGTTCGCCTCATACAGATCGATGTCGTCGATCGTAAGACCCGCCTTCTTCAGAACCTTCTTCGTCGCAGCCACCGGGCCGACACCCATGATGGACGGATCAACGCCTGCCAGACCGCCTGCTACCCAGGTAGCCATCGGGGTCACGCCCAGCTCTTTCGCCTTCTCCTCGCTCATCACAACGATCGCCGCAGCGCCGTCGTTGATGCCGGACGCATTGCCTGCCGTCGTCACGCCGCCTGCATTGATTGCGCGCAGTTTTGCCAGCGCCTCGACCGTGGAACCCGCGCGCGGGCCTTCATCCGTATCGAATACGACGGTCTGCTTCTTCTGCTTGATCTCAACCGGAACGATCTCATCCTTGAACGCGCCTGCTGCGATCGCCGCCTCTGCCTTATTCTGGCTCGCGACTGCGAACTCGTCCAGTTCCTCTCTCGTCAGCTTCCACTGCTCTGCCACATTGTCAGCTGTCTGGATCATGTGATAATCATTGAAAGCATCCCAGAGGGCATCATTAACCATGGTGTCAACAAACGTGCCGTTGTTCATTCTGTAGCCGAAACGCGCCTTCATAGCCGCATACGGAGCCAGAGACATATTCTCCATACCGCCGGCAACCACGATGTCCGCATCGCCTGCCAGAATCATATCCGCCGCCATGTTGACGCAGTTCAGACCGGAGCCGCAGACCACGTTGATCGTCACAGCCGGAACCTCTACCGGAACGCCTGCCGCGATGGATGCCTGTCTCGCAACGTTCTGTCCCTGACCCGCCTGAATCACGCAGCCCATCAGAACCTCGTCCACCTGCTCCGGCTTAACGCCTGCACGGTTCAGCGCTTCCTTGATCACAATCGCGCCCAGATCCTTTGCCGGAACATTCGAGAGCGCGCCGCCCATCTTGCCGATTGCGGTTCTGCATGCGCCTGCCAATACTACTTTCTTTGCCATAGTGCCCTCCATTATTTGAGTTGTGAAAAGTTTGTTAATTTTTTATCACAGTGCTGTCAATATTATAGCATACGGGGTATTTATTTGCAAGCAACAAGTTCCTATTCACAGCGGTTTGAGGTAACAGTTCAGCCAGCCAGAAGCAAGAGGGACAAATCGTGCTTGCACGAATTTGCACCTCTTGCTTTCGGCTGAGGGAGCGCCAGTTCATGAGCAAAGGTAGCCGCAGAGCGGCGGAAAGCGCGATAGCGCGACTTTGCGAATGGCGCAGGCTGAACTCCCCCGCATAAGCAGTCTTAGCTCCGCAAGGAGCGAAACGGGAGCTTCGCAGAAGCGACGAGTGCGCATGCGAGTGCAGGGCTGTGAATGACAGCATCGGAAACAGCAAAAAAGGGATGCCGCCGACCGGTCGTCTCCGATCACCGCGGCAGTCCCCTCTCTGTTCTATTCTTCCGGCTCAATCAGCCCGTACGTATTGCCCTTTCTCTTATACACCACATTAATCTGCTCCGTCTCGGCGTTGCAGAATACATAGAAGCTGTGTCCCAGCAGTTCCATCTGGATACACGCATCTTCCGGATACATCGGTTTCATATCGAACTGTTTCTTGCGCACGATGCGGATATCCTCATCGTCCACATAATCTCTCTCCAGATACTCCCGCTTGAAGCCGCCCGCCTGGTGCTTCTGGATCAGCTTGTTCTTATACTTTCTGAGCTGTCTCTCAATGATCTCCTCCACCAGATCGATCGAGACGTACATATCGTTGCTGACCTGTTCGGAACGGATGATCGTCCCCTTCATCGGGATCGTCACCTCAATTTTGTGTCTGTCCTTATCGACAGTCAGCGTCACATGAACCTCTGTCTCCGGCGCAAAATAACGCTCGAGTTTACTCATCTTATCCTGGATCGCCTCTTCCAATCCCGCCGTCACATCAATATTTTTGCCCACAATAATATATTTCATAGCTGCCTCTTTCCGCGGCCTCATGCTGTATTCCATGGTGTCTCCGGCCGCCGTTTTGATAAATTCAGTATACCACAGCCACCCCGTCCGAACAATAAAAAGACTGTAAAAATAACCAAAACCAGCAATCCAAATTCCTAAAAAACCATAAATATGTTCAACAGTTCCGCCATGCAGATAACAGAAAACCCTTGATCCGTGTGAGCTTGCTCACTAAGGACCAAGGGTTCTCTGTTATCTATAGGGTGAACGCCCTACATTCCCCGTTTGTCAGCATGCCATTCCCTATCTGGCATGCTGACAAGTGGGGAATGGGACAAAACGACATTACGGAACAGACCGCCCCCTGCCACATCAAAGCGGTCCACAGAATTTCTCATGAAACTCTACGGACCGCTCTTTCACTCTACTGTATCACTCTGCGGATCGCCACGATATTGCGGTATGCCGCGTTGGAAACCTTGATGCCGCTTGCCGGATTGGATGCGTGCACGATCTGGCCGCCGCCGATATAGATTCCCACATGACCGGAATAACAGATCAGGTCGCCCGGCTGTGCCTCTGCCAGACTCGAAACAGCCGTTCCAACACTTCTGTCCGCCGCGTCATTGTGCGGCAGGCTATAGCCGAAGTTCTTATAAACCGCCAGAACAAAACCGGAACAGTCCGCTCCGTTCGTCAGGCTTGTTCCTCCCCACACATAGGGATTCCCCACATACTGCAGTGCAAAACTCGCCACTTCCTGTCCTGCTGCGCTCGTCGAAGACTCGCTCGCCGCCGCTGCGGAAGCCGCTGCCGCAGCCTGCTCCTCGGCTTTCTTCTGAGCCGCTGCCGCTTCATCTGCCGCTTTCTGCGCCGCCGCAGCCTCTTCAGCCGCCTTCTTTGCCGCTTCTTCCTGAGCCGCTGCATCGGAAGCCGCCGTATCAGAGGACTCTGTCGTCTCGGTGGACGCCGCCGCAGACGACGCCTGTGCCGCCTCCTCGGCTGCCTTCGCCGCCTCGTCCGCCTTCTTCTGTTCTTCCTCGGCTTTCTTCTTTTCTTCCTTTTCTTTCTCCGCCTGCTCTGCTGCCAGACGAGCCTCCTCGGCCTGCTTGGATTCCGCCTCCGGATACTCCTCCTCAACATCGGCAAAATCGGACATGATATATCCCTCGCCGTCCTCTGTCGTGATCTTGTACCAGCCGTTCTCCTCTTCTTCGACAGTGAATTCCTCACCGCCCGGAATCAGGGTGATAACATCAGAATCCAGCGTTGCCGCCGCACGCACGCGCAGCGTCTCCGTGTTGACGGTAGCCACCTTGGTCGCCGCCGCATCCGCCAGCTCTGCCGCCTTATCGCCGGTCGCCACATAATCTTCCTTGACATAACCCACAACGTCTCCGGACTCAATCTTGAGCCAGCCGTTATCCTCTTTCTCCAATACAGTCGCCACACCGTTGCTGTAGAGCTTGCCGACCGTATCGGAATCCGTCGTCGCCTCGCTTCTGACGTTGACGTAATCATTCACCGTAGCCACTGCCAGACTGGTACCCTGCGATGCACTCTCGGATGTTTTCTCTGCCGAGTCGGACGCCGTCTCGCTCTCAGAAGAAGTATCCCCTGTCTCCGCAGCACTCTCACTGTTCTCCGCCGCAGACTCGCCGCCCGAAGACTGTGATGCGGACGTTCCGTCCGATGCTTCCTCCGCCGGCGCGCTGCCGGATGACTCTTCCTGTGTCTTCTGCGTGGTGCCCGCCCCGGAAGCACTCTCCGCAGACGTCTCCTGCTGTGCCTGCGCCGCTTCCTCTTTCTCCTTCTCTTCCTGCTGCTTCTGCGTCAGATCCGTCTCGAGAATCCCGCTCGCCTCTTTGGAAGCTGTCGAGGAGACAGACAGCACGGATGAGACCCCTGCGCTTCTCTGCACCGTCTTGCGCACGCTGATTTTACCCGCCGCCGCAAGGGAGTCCTCCACATCTTTCAGAGAAACCTTTTTCGATGACATCGCGTAACTGAAGCCCGCGCTCGGAAGCTGACCTGCAAGTTTCGTCGTCTTGGCAGAGGCCTCCACCGCCTGCGCCGGCAAGCCCATCGCGCCGAAAATCATCGCCGCCGTCATACAATATGTTACGAATTTGATCCTGTTGAACGCCATGCCACCTCCATCGTTCGAACGGTTCTGCCGGGAACTGCCCCGCCTGCACAGACGGCAATCGTTCCGGTCGGGTAATCTCTGTGGTAAAATTCAGATCGTTTTTCTTACATCAACCGGGATAATTAACAACCACTTATCCCTTCGTTATGATCGCATCAATTGTTACAAAATTATTACACGCTATCCAATATAACAGACTCCCCCCTCTCTGTCAAGGAAAAGCAGGCAGTTCTGCGGCATTCCGGATATAAAATTTTTGTAACATTTCCCGGGAATCCACGCTTTTTCGCGCATTCCCGGAACTGGTCAGACGTTAAGAAGTCGTAAAAAAGCTATTGCAAAAGTATGACGAAGGGCGCATAGTGAAATCGAAAACAGACGGGCTTCCTCTGCCTGAAACGGCAGAAATGACGGAATCAGAAATACTCGAGGCAGAAACGACGGAATCAGAATCTATAGAACCAGAATCAACTAGGCTAAAACAGGAATAGAACTGAATTAAATTGATAGAAACAACAAATAAAGCGACAGAAAAGAAAACGAACTCCACCAGAAAGGAATCTTTCATGACGACAGACCACACAGACACTCTCCCAAGCTTTCCCCGCGCAGCGGCGTCTGCGGATATCTCCGCTCCCAATCCTCCTCATGCGCGGGAGGCCGTCTCCCCATGCGCAGTTGCCTCCCGCGCGGCGGTCACGCCGCCCGAAGACAGCACCGGCGACGAGAATAGGAACAGAGTGCGCCGCCCTCTCGCTCTCGTCACAGGCGCCTCCCGCGGGATCGGCCTCGCTATTGCCGGAGCGCTGGCCGCGGAGGGATATGATTTGATCCTGACCTGCAGCCGCACCCTCCCAGCGCTGGAGGAAGCCGCAGCGCAGATAGCGCGCTCCCACGGCGTCTTCTGCCGCACCTTTCTCTGCGACGGAGGCGATCCGGAGGCTGTCGAAGCGCTGTTTGCAGTTCTCGGCACCATTCCGCTGACCCTTCTGGTCAACAACGCCGGTATTTCCCATATCGGCCTGCTGCAGGAGATGACCGTACCGGAGTGGAACCGTGTCATTTCGACAAATCTGAGCTCCTGCTTCTATTTCTGCCGCGCCGCCATTCCTCTCTTTCTGCGCCGCACCACCGGTTCGATCATCAACATATCCTCCGTCTGGGGCAGCGCGGGCGCTTCCATGGAGGTCGCCTACTCCGCCTCCAAGGGTGGCGTCAACGCCTTCACCAAAGCGCTGGCCAAGGAACTCGCCCCCAGCGGTATTCCCGTCAATGCCCTGGCCTGCGGCGTCGTCGACACCGAAATGAATCAGTGCTTTTCCGAAGAGGAACGGGAAGCGCTGCGCGGAGAGATCCCTGCGGACCGCTTCGCCTCACCGGACGAAATCGCCCGCGCCGTCGTCCATCTGGCACAGATGCCTTCCTATCTGACCGGACAGGTCATCACAATAGACGGCGGATGGATCTGAGCCTTGTGTTCTCACTGTTTCGTGATATAGCCGTCGGAATCAATGGAGACGCCCGGAGAAATATCCCGGAGCTTCTGCAGGACGCGCTCCTTTTCCGATCCCGTCAGTGTCTTGACGGAGGAGTCCTGCTGCAGCATCGGCACGAAGCGCAGGGAGGAGAGCGTTTTCTCCTGCGGGTCAAAGGTGGCCTGAAGAATCCCCGTATCCACCGTGTATGAGGTGAAGAGGTAATTGCCCAGACTGTAGATCACCGCCGTATCTCCCGTATAGGTGACCGGCTGGAGACAGTGCGAATGATCGCCCACGATCAGATCCGCCCCGGCCGCCGCCATATCATCGATTCTGTCAAACTGCAGCCAGTCCGGCTGCGTCTCATTCTCCGTCCCCCAGTGAATATACACAATCACATAATCCGCGTTCTCGGCCGCATTCCCAATGACCTCCAGCAGCTGATCCTGCACAAAGCACCGGAATACGCCTGCGCTCGTCTCCGTCGCCCCTCTGGTGTCCGGATTGTCCAGCCTTTCGATCTGTGTCGAGTTGATCACGGCGATTGTCATCTCTCCCACCCGGAAATAGGCGGGAGCCATCGCCTCTTCCAGATTCCGGCCCGCTCCGACACGGATCATTTTCATCTGATCAAGGGTATCCAGCGTATCGAGAAGCCCCACCTCCCCGTAATCGTAACAGTGGTTATTGGCCAGCGATACGATATCGACGCCCATCTCTGTCAGCCACGAGGCGGTAGACGGATCAGCGCGGAAGGTAAACTGCTTGTCCGCCAGCGGTTCTCCCCGGCTGGTGTACGGGAACTCGTTGTTCACCATAAAGACATCGGCGGAGCGCATCACATCCAACGCCGCCTCGTCGAAGCTGCTCACAATCGAGCCGCCCCGCAGATTGACGGACGCTCCGATCGCATAACGCTCGTCAAAGAGAATGTCCCCCGCAAAGGCAAACGTCGCGTTTTCCTGTGAAGCCGGAGCAACCCGGTACGTCCCGTCCTCCAGCTTCGTAATATTATCACTGGCCGTCGCCTCCCCGATCTCCTGTTCCTCTCCCCAGAGTGTCTCTTCGATCTGATGGGCCGCCTCCTCGCTGGGAGCGAGAATCGGGATCACCTCCGCGAGCACGGCGTGTACCGTATCCTCGCCCGCCGCCCTCCGGTCGGCGCTCTGCACGAGCCCGTAGACCCCCAGCAGCGTCACGCCGATCAACATCACCAGCGCAAAGGTCAGACCGAATGCAAAGGCCGGAGTGAGCGCACGGCGGCGTCTGCCCGACACCTGACCGCGGTACCCGCTCCGACTCTGTCCGCCTGCCGCCTGACTGCGATATGCGCTCCGGCCGGCGTCCCGTCGTTTCTCCTTCGGACTGCTTCCCCGGCGCGTCCCGGCTGACTGTTCCCCGTCATCGTAGTCTTCGTACTCAATCCGGTGACGCTCCGCTCTCTCCGCTCTGTACTGTCTCCGGCCGCGCGCTGCTCTCTCCGCTCTGTACTGCCTCCGGTCACGTTTCGCTGCGCTGTACTGTGCTGCGCTGCGCTCTGACCGGTCATATCCCGTCCAGTCATATTCCTCTGCGCCGTATTCCTCAGTGCCATACGCCGCCTCGCCATATTCCTCCGGTGTGTATTCTCTCTCTCTCCCCGCGCGCCGCACGCTGCTGTGCGGGATCATCACGTCCAGCTCCGGCCATGGATCCCGCCGGCTGCCACTCCGGCCGTTTCCTCTCTCTTCCATTGACGAACCGCTCTTTTCTCTCCCGGCACTCCGCCATGTGCCGCTTTCCCGTGCGATGCGCGGGAAGATTTCTGTACCAACCTGACTTCTTTCTATTATAATAGAAATCTTCTCTCAGAGCGACTCTTTTGTTAGGATTCACGCAGCCTTCACGCAACTGCCTTTTCAGACCCTTTTCAGAGCAGCTCAGGAATAGCAGCATTCCTTTTCCCGGCGAATCCGGATTTCGCCAAAATGACAATATCAAACTTCCGTGAAAAGCAAAAAAGCAGGCGGCACAGCCCCCGTGAGCCATGCCGCCTGTCCTGAACATATTCTTTCCTGAAATCCGAAGACCTTGCAGCCAACCGCTTCCTGAGCCTGCTGTCCGAAGATCTTGTATCCGCCTGCTTCTTTTCCTACTGTCCGCAGGCCTTTTTGAACTCGTTCCAGATCTCGCTGTACTTGTCCTCTGCCTCCTGGGATACGTTCTGGACGATCTGTCCCTCTGCTGCATCCTCCGGCAGAACGATCATTTCCTTCATCTCATCGGAGATGTATGCCTCTGCCGCCTTGTTCGTGCAGTAGTAACCGATAAACTCAAAGCACTGTGCCGACACCTCGGGATCCAGCAGATAATCAATAAACGCATACGCCGCATCCGCATTCGGCGCCTGAGACGGGATAAAGCCTGCCATAATGCCGAAGCCCAGTCCCTCTTCCGGATAAACCACCTGCAGATCAGGGCGCGCCGTCAGCGCCATCGAAACCTGGGAGGTGTACAGGAATGCCGCTCCCACTTCGCCGCTGATCAGGAAGTCCTGCGTATTGGTGTCATTGATCACGCGCACGTTCGGAGCCAGTTCAAGCAGCTTATCACCCGCCTCCTGAATGTGATCCAGATCCTCGTCATTCATCGAATAGCCGAGCATCATCATCGTGATGCCGTCGATAACGCGGTAGTTTCCGGTCAGCGCCAGATTATCCGCGAGAGAGGAATCCCACAGATCCGCATAACTCGTGATCTCGATGTCCACCAGCGCCGGATCGTATACGATCAGCGGAATGCCCGCACCGTACGGTACCGTGTACTCATCATCCGGATCATAGAACTGCCCCTGGAATACCGGATTGATATTGCCCCAGTTCGCCAGCCTTGTGGTATCGAGCTTCTGTGCCAGCCCCTCCTCGCGGATCAGCTCCAGAATATAATCGTCCGCGATGACGAAATCATAGTCTCCGCCCTCGGTCTCCTCGAGCTTTGCCAGCATATCCTCATCGTAGTCAAAATTGGAATAGTTGATCTTCACACCGGTCTTCGCCTCGAAGCCGTCCAGAACCTCCTGCGGGAACATGGCATCCCAGGTGTACAGATTGAACTCCGTGCCGGAGAGATCCACATCCGCGGCCGTCGCTGTCTCAGACGTCTCCGCGCTCCCGTCCTCCTCCGCCGCAGCTTCTCCGCTCTCCGCCGTCGCTTCAGACTCCGCAGCCGCCGTCTCTTCCGATGATGCGTCCGCCGTCTCCGATGCGCTGCTTCCGCAGGCCGTCAGAACAGCCGACAGCGTCATTGCCGCAGTGAGCGCCAGTGCCAGATACTTTTTTCTTTTCATCTCCTCAGTTCCTCCTCTTTCTTTCCTGCGCGTCCCCTCTGACTGCCCAGCGCTCCGGCCAGCAGAAGAATCGCGATGGTTGCCGCCAGCAACACAGTTGCCAGCGCGTTGATTTCCGGCGTCACGCCGGTTTTCATTCTTGTGTATATTTTAATGGGAAGCGTATTGACCGTCGCCCCCGTCACAAAAATGCTGATGACCACGTCGTCAAACGACATCGCAAACGAAAGCAGCACGCCGGACCAGATTGCCGGAAGAAGCGCAGGGAGCGTGATATCCCAGAATGTGCGCAGCCCCGTAGCGCCCAGATCCCGGGCCGCCTCCTCCGTGGAGTGATCCATGCCCGCCAGCCGGGCTCTCACCGTCATAAAGACGTAAGGCACACAGAACGTCGTGTGCGCAATCACGAGCGTCAGCATTCCGAAGGGCAGATTCATCAGGGAAAATGCCGCCAGAAACACCATGCCCAGAATAATCTCCGGAATCATAATCGGAATCAGGGAAAAATACGACACCACGCTGTTGAACCGGTTTTTCCAGCGGTCCATGCCAATCGCCCCCGTCGTGCCGATCACCACCGCCGAGAGGCAGCTAAGGCCCGCCAGAACCAGACTGTTGCGCAGCGCCTCCGCCAGATCCCTGTCGCGGAAGAGCTGTTCGTACCATGTCAGGGAGAATCCTCCCCAGATCGAGGTGATCTTCGACTCGTTAAAAGAGTAGACCACCGTCAGGACGATCGGAATATAGGTGATGACCATAATGACTGCCATATAAATCCATGGCGCTTTTGATTTTATCTTCATCAGTACAGTCCCTCCAGTTCACTGCTGTGCGAAATCTTCTGGTACGCCCGGATGAACAGGGAGGTCAGCACCAGCAGAACCACCGACAGCGCCGCGGCAAACGGCAGGTTGCGCCCCTTGGTGAGCTGTTCCTGAATCACATTGCCCACGAGGACGATCTTGTTGCCGCCCAGAATATCCGCGATGAAAAACAGCCCCATCGAAGGCACGAAGGTCAGAATCGTGCCGGAAAGCAGACCCGGCAGCGTGTGCACAAACGTGATCGAACAGAACGCCTGTCTGCGGCTCGCGCCCAGATCCCGGGCCGCCTCCACAAGAGACCAGTCCATCTTCTCCGCACTCGAATAGACAGAGAGAATCATAAAGGGAACAAGGACGTAAATCATACCGACCACCACCGCAGGATACGTATAGAGGAGCTTTAAAGGCTTCTCCGTGATGTGCAGTCCCATCAGAATCTTATCAAGCACGCCGTTGCTGCGGAACACAATGATCCAGCCGTTGATGCGGATCAGCGTGCTCGTCCAGAACGGCAGCATCAGCAGGAACATCATTCTCTTCTTCCACGCCGCGGACATGCGCGCCATAAAATAGCCGAAGGGATAACCGATCGCCATGATCGCCACTGTCGAAATCAGCGCCAGTTTCAGTGAATCCACAAAGGTATTGAAATAGAGCGGCTCCAGAATCCTCTTGTAATTATCAAGCGTGAACTCGGGCACATACCCCCAGACCTCCGCGCGGCTCATAAAACTCAGAAATACCATGTAAACCAACGGCGCAAAGACAAAAATCAGTGTAAACAGATAAATCGGAAGGAGCAGCAGCCAGGAGCCTTTCTTTTTTCTGCCCGTCAGACCGGTCAGCTCCGGATTCTCGGAGGTCTGGGGCTTTTGCGCTTTCTTAGATGCCATTATCCGTCACCTCCACCGCATTCTCCGCCTTCCAGCCGATCTTTCTGGTCTCGCCGGTGACGATTTCATAGTCGATTCCGTAGCGGCTCGCAATCACCTTCTGCCCGTCCGGAAGAACGAACTGCACGCGCAGCTGACCGCCGGCAAAGCTCTTCTCCTCGACCTTCGCCTCGATCCGGCACTCCGGCTCTCCCTCCATCAGGACGTTCTCGCTGCGCACCGCATAGACCTTGCCACT
The DNA here is from genome assembly GCA_030524225.1 of Eubacteriales bacterium. GTDB lineage: Bacteria > Bacillota > Clostridia > Lachnospirales > Lachnospiraceae > CAG-791. The sequence continues at coordinate 9,506 of JAUNGV010000022.1, read as the reverse complement.
CTCCCGGATAATATTGGCATTGCCCACGAAGTCGGCCACATAGCTCGTTCTCGGATGGTAGTAAATATCATTCGGCGTGCCAATCTGTTCGAAGACACCGTCTCTCATCACAACGATACGGTCGGACATATTGATGGCCTCCTCCTGATCGTGAGTGATGTAGATAAAGGTAATTCCCAGCTTTTTCTGCAGCGTTTTGAGCTCCTGCTGCATCTGGCGGCGCAGTTTCAAGTCGAGAGCCCCCAGCGGCTCATCCAGGAGCAGCACCTGCGGCTTGTTCACAATCGCCCGGGCGATGGCCACTCTCTGCCGCTGTCCGCCGGAGAGCTCGTCGGGCATTCTCTTCTCATACCCTTCCAGCTGCACCATCCGGAGCATCTCCGTCACCTTGCTCTTAATCTCATCCTTCGGCATTTTCTTTAATTTGAGACCATAGCCGATATTTTTCTCCACGTTCATGTAGGGAAACAGGGCGTAGCTCTGGAAAATTGTGTTCACATCGCGATGGTTCGGCTCCAGCTTCGTAATATCCTTCCCGTTCAACAGCACCTCACCGCTGTCCGGATCCTCAAGACCCGCAATAATGCGCAGCGTCGTCGTCTTGCCACAGCCTGAAGAGCCGAGCAGCGTGATAAATTCACCTCTCGCGATCTGTATATTCAGTCCCTGCAAAACATGCGTCTCTCCAAAGCTCTTTCTGAGTTCCTTCAGTTCCAGTATTGTCTCACTCACCGCATTTCCCTCTTTCTGTCGTCATCAACCCCGGAACAGTCTGTACTGACCACCCCGGATTCTGCACCTCCACGTCAACTTCTTTATGCTGTCATTAACCCCGCCACGATCTGCGCCGGCTGTTCCCAAATGCCGCGCCTGCGCTCCGGCTCCTCACGCCGTTATCAGTCCCGCCACGATCTGCGCTGCCAGCTCCAGATCCCGCACCGTCGTGTACTCCGCCGTCGTGTGCGGCCCGTACATTCCGCAGGAGAGGACGATCCCTCGCAGCCCGTGTGCCAGAAAACTGTTGTTGTCACTCCCGCCGAAGGTCTTCGTCAGACTGGCCGGAATGCCCGCCTGCCCGCAGACCGAGAGGAAACGCTGTACCACCGGTTCCGACTCCTCTACCCGGTAGGCCCGCAGATGCTCCTGCGAGGTATAGCGGCAGACGCCGCCGTACTCCCCGGCCGTCTCTATCGCCAGCTGCCTGATTCTCTCCTGCATCCGGCGCGCCTTCTCATCCGCATAGCTGCGGATCTCTCCCTCCATCACGACGAGGGGAGGAACGATATTCGTCCCCTCTCCGCCCCGGATCGTCCCGATGTTCACTGTCGTGTCATCACCGACCCGGCCCTGAGGCACCTTGTCAATCAGTTTCGCCGCCATGGCAATCGCATGAATTCCCGTCTCGGGGGCAAACCCTGCGTGCGCTGCCCGTCCCTCCATTTCAATGCGGAAGGACAGGAGTGTCGGTTCCTGAAGAGAAGCGGCTCCCACCGGCCCGCTGATGTCGAGAACATACGCCTCCTTGGCCCGCAGCTTACTGTAATCAAACGCCTTGCTGCCGCGCACATAGGCCTCCTCCGCCGTCGCGAAGAGCAGTTCCACCGGCCTGTGCGCGATGTTCCTCTCCCGCAGCACCCGCAGCGCCTCCAGAATCGCGCAGACACCGGCCAGATCGTCCGCCCCGAGCACCGTCGATCCGTAGCTTGTGATCCGTCCGTCCGGCTGGCGAACCGCCTTTTTGCCGACGCCGGGAGAGACGGTATCCATATGGGCGGAAAAGAGCAGAGGTTCCTGCGCCGCCCTCTCCCCGACGCCCGGAATGTACGCAGTGAGGTTCCCGGCGTCCGAGCCGGTCAGAGCGGCGCTTCCGTCCTCTTCGATCTCCTGCGCCCCCAGTTCCTCCAGTTTGCCCCGGAGCCTGTCCGCCATCGCCCGCTCATGAAAACTCTCGCTGTCAATCGAGACGAGTTCTCCGAATTCACGCACCAGACGCTCCGTCTGAATCCATTCTTTTCTGATACTCTCCGCCATACCGCGCCTCTGTCTTCTGTGCCCGTCTTATTTTCAATAGATAAGGCACCCGAATCCTTAGTTTTCGGGTGCCTTTGCTTCAGCTTATGATAGCCTCTGTTTTTTGTTGTTCTGCGCGGCAGACCCTATAGAATTTGATCTTTCATAAATTCACGGTTCAATGGAACCCATCCGTGCTGCTCTCACAGCCTTCGGTGTAGGATTTCCGGCAGAGCCATACAGCGGCTCTTGGAAAATCAATATCTGTTTGCGATCAGTTTTACGCCAGGGCCCATGGTGGTTGCCATGGAAATGCTCTTTAAGTACTGACCCTTTACGGTAGCCGGCTTTGCCTTCTCGATTGCAGCCATCAGAGCGTTGAAGTTCTCAAGCAGCTGCTCCTCGCCAAAGGATGCCTTTCCAAGCGGAACATGAATGATGTTCGCCTTGTCCAGTCTGTACTCGATTTTACCGGCTTTGATGTCGTTGATGGCCTTGGTGACATCCATCGTGACAGTGCCTGCCTTCGGGTTCGGCATGAGACCCTTCGGGCCGAGAACCTTACCGAGACGTCCGACAACGCCCATCATGTCAGGGGTTGCAACGACAACGTCGAAATCAAGCCAGCCTTCGTTCTGAATCTTCGGGATCAGCTCCTCGCCGCCGACAAAATCAGCGCCTGCAGCCTGTGCCTCATCGAGCTTCGTGCCCTTTGCGAATACGAGCACGCGAACAGTCTTACCGGTTCCGTTCGGGAGAACAACCGCACCGCGGATCTGCTGATCTGCGTGACGTCCGTCGCAGCTGGTGCGAATGTGAAGTTCCACAGTCTCGTCAAACTTAGCCGACGCCGCCTTTTTGACCAGTGCGATTGCGTCAGCGGGCTCATATAAGGTAGCGCGGTCGATCAGTTTCGCCGCTTCGATATACTTCTTTCCGTGTTTCATTCCTTTATCCTCCTAAGTGGTCATGGGCGCTAAGCCTCCCACGGTGACCCGCATCAGTCTTCTACGGTGATTCCCATGCTTCTTGCCGTGCCAGCGATCATGCTCATTGCACTCTCGATGGACGCTGCGTTTAAGTCGGGCATCTTCATCTCTGCGATCTCACGGATCTTGTCCTTGGAGATCGTCGCAACCTTGTCCTTGTTCGGCGTACCGGACGCCTTCTGAAGATTGCATGCTTTCTTTAAAAGAACTGCTGCCGGCGGAGTCTTGGTAATGAAGCTAAAGCTTCTGTCCGCATAAACGGTGATGACAACCGGGATAATCAGATCTCCCTTGTCTGCGGTTCTCGCATTGAACTGCTTCGTGAACTCGACGATGTTGACGCCGTGCTGTCCAAGCGCAGGACCTACCGGCGGAGCGGGTGTTGCTTTGCCGGCCTGAATCTGTAACTTGATGTAACCTGTGACTTTCTTAGCCATTTTACAATTCCTCCTTTGTGGTGTTGGCGCAGTCTGGCTGCTCCCACTGCTTCTATGAAAACCGCGCTCTGCGCGGGCTCATACACCTTCCATATTTCGCTGCAGTCACTCTGCAGCGCTGCGGAAAAATCTCCGCAAACGGTTTGGGCAGACGCTTTTCTTACGTGCACCGTCTCACTTCCGCGAATCCGATCTCCACCGGAGTCTCGCGGCCGAAGAGCTCTACGTTGATCGTCGCGACCTGTTTCGTATAATCAATCTTCTGAACGACGCCCAGCGTATCCTTCCAGACGCCTGCGACGACGGAAACCGTGTCGCCCTCGTCGAAGTCGACAGTCACATTCTTGACGTGGATGCCCAGCGGCTTCATCTCCGCCTCCGTCAGATAGACCGGCTTGCTTCCCGGTCCGACGAAGCCCGTGACGCCTCTCGTGTTGCGCACCACATACCAGGTGTCGTCGTTCATCACCATATTGACGAGAACGTAGCCGGGGAACATCTTCTTCGGAACCGCTCTCTTGGCTCCGTTCTTGATCTCCACCACGTCCTGCATCGGAACGCGCACCTCGAAAATCTGATTCTCCAGATGACGGTTCTCGATCGTCTTCTCGATATTAACCTTTACCTTGTTCTCATAACCGGAATAGGTGTGCGCCACATACCAGTGCGCCTCATCCGTAATCGCGCTCTCGTCGAGCTGCGATTCCTCGCCGCCCTCTTCCTGCGCCTTGAGCGAAGCTGCTACCGCCGCGGCATCCGCCGCATCCGCATCATCGTCCTGATTCAGGACGCGCTCCGCCTCCGCCTTCTCGATATCGGCAGCTTTTCTCGTAAAATCCGGTCTCTTTATCTCACGCACTTCCGGAAGCACGCCCGCTTTAATGCGAACCCCTTCCGATGCGCCGGAGTTGTTTCCTGCCATAGTATCCTCCACGTCGAAGCAAAGTCTTACAGTGTCGTCAGGAAATTAATCAGCTGCTCCACGCCATAGTCGATCAGCACAATAATGATTCCCGTAATAATCGTAACGACTAAGACCGCTGCAAGCTGCTTGAGCAACGTTGTCCGATCCGGCCATATGATCTTGCGAAACTCCGTCCTGACGCCTTTGAAAAAGGCGGCAACTTTGGAATTCTTTACTGTAGTACCCATATCAGGCATAAGACTCCGTTCCTTTCCGCGCACTGAGCGCGTCGCTTACTTCGTCTCCTTGTGCGTCGTATGCTTTCTGCAGAATCTGCAGTATTTCATCGTCTCCATGCGGTCCGGATGCGCCTTCTTATCCTTCGTGGTATCGTAGTTACGCTGTTTGCATTCCGTGCAAGCTAATGTGATTTTTGTACGCATTTTTCTCTCCGTTTCCTGCCGCCACCGGGCATGTCATAACTTACTTGTTCAAACAGATCTCCCCATTCTGGGCATAAAAAAAAGACCTGTGACAATCTCGCCGTTTCACTATACCATAAAGTCAGAGGTCCGTCAAGAAATTTTGTTGGAAATCCGGCGCTGCGGCCTGCCCGCCGCCGCGCCTGCTCTTCTCTCAGTTCTCCGCGCTCTCTTCCCGGATCGTATAGAGATCAATCCGTCCGTAATCCTCCATAAAGTCCATGATCTTCTTCTTGCCGGCCTTGTTCAGCTTATTATAGGCCGTCATCACGCGCTTCGTCGCCAGCTGCTGGGAGAGATCGTTACCGTCCTCCAGGCGGGAAAAATCCACCGGGTTTAAGGACAGCTCTTCGCATATACGGATCACCGTCTCATACGCCATGCCCTCGATTCCCCTGTCAAGCGCTGTCACCAGCGTGCTGTAGGGAATCCCGAGCTTCGTGGCAAACTGCCGCACACTCTTGTATTGAGACAGGATTTCGCCCTTTAAGATGTCTGCTTTTGTTTTGTTATTGTCCATCCTGAAACCTCCTTGTTCTCTTATGCTTTGCCGCACATGAACTGTCTATTAAAAAACAGGAATTCTCCCTGTTTTTTCCAAATTTTATACAAAGCCGTCAAAATAAAATCGTGGAATTAGTATATCACAGCCGCACGAAAAAAAAAGTAAAGATTCTATTATATTTTCGGCATCGCACCACGACCTGCCCGCTGCCATTTGCTCTCTGTCCCGAAACGGCGTTTTGCGATCAACGGCGCGACCCGCGCATGTACGCACCACAAAACCACGAGGCATGGGCGATGGCTGCAGGGACGATTGAGGCACACCCCGCGCATGCGCATACCGCAAAACACTCCGCAGAGCGGCGACTGCAAACAGCTGTCCCGTTCTTCTTGTCGGGACAAAAATTTGGACAAAAAATATTTCCAGACAATAGAATAATCCAAAACGCCCCCAAGGACAAGCTATTTTTGCTCCGTCCCCGCTAAACTTTGTTCAGTTTTCTGAACAACGCTTGCCCAAACAGGGGGAATTGCGCTACTATGAGGGCAGAGAGTCGGGAGTCCGGCAGACTTGCCGCGGCTTCCCCATCACCTGCAGGGGCGGGCTTCTCCGCCCGTTTCAGAACAGAAAGAATACGGGCTTTGTGTCGGAGCGCCGCAAAACCCGTGGACGGCAGCGCTCCGGAAGGGAGATTACCTATGAATATTAAATTTTTCAGATGCAGTCACTGTGGAAATCTTGTCTACGCGCTCAAGGACGCCGGCGTGCCGATGCACTGCTGCGGTGAAGAAATGAAGGAACTGACCGCCAATACGACGGACGCCGCTACGGAAAAGCACGTTCCGGTGGTCACCGTGGACGGCGCGCAGGTTCACGTCGCCGTCGGTTCTGTCGCACACCCGATGCTCCCCGAGCACTTCATCCAGTGGATCGCTCTCGAGACGGATCAGGGCGTCTCCTTTAAGGAGCTTGCCCCGGAAGAGGCTCCCGCTGCTGATTTCGCTCTCCTGTCCGGAGAGAAAGCCGTCGCTGCTTACGAGTACTGCAATCTGCACGGTCTCTGGAAAAAGGAAATCTAAGGGATCGCCGGTTCGCCTGCGCATTTTTATGAAGTATATTTAATGAAGTGTATTTAATATAGAAGCAATCCGGATTTCCGGCACAGCCCCGCCCCTCCCTCTTCCTCTCCGGAAGCGGATCCGGCGGGGCTTTTGCCGCCGTCCGCTGCGTTTTATCCCCATTCCCGCCGCGCTTTCCCACCACTTCCATCGTCCGCTGCACAGGAATTTCTCAAAAATCCTCTCCCGTTTCTTTCTTTTTTTTGATAAGATGGGAGAGGTTTTTATTGGATTCTGCGCCGCAGTCGAAAGGACGGCGCTGTGAAAATTTATGATACGGCAGGACAGAGCCCGCCGTAAAGAAAGGAACTGTATTGACGCCATGACTTCTATTTTGCTTGTTGTGATTTACCTCGCTTTTATCAGTCTCGGCCTGCCCGACTCTCTGCTCGGCTCCGCATGGCCTTCGATGTATCCCCAGATGGGCGTTCCGCTCTCCTACGCCGGAATGATCAGCATGATTATCGCGGGCGGCACCATCGTCTCGAGTCTGCTCAGCGACCGTCTGATCCGGCGCTTTGGCACCGGTCTCGTCACCCTTGTAAGCGTCGCGATGACCGCTGTCGCCCTGATGGGTTTCTCCGCCTCCTACGCCTTCTGGCACCTGTGCCTCTTCGGCATTCCCTACGGTCTCGGCGCGGGCAGTGTGGACGCAGCTCTCAACAACTTCGTCGCCCTCCATTATAAATCGCGCCACATGAGCTGGCTTCACTGCTTCTGGGGAATCGGCGCGACAGCCGGTCCCTACATCATGGGATACTGCCTGACCGGAGGACTGTCGTGGAACGCGGGTTATCGCTCTGTCGGCTTCATTCAGATCGCTCTGGTCGCCTGCCTTGCACTCTCCCTCCCTCTCTGGAAAAAGAATGACACCGCGCACAATGCCATAAAAAGAGAAAGCTCCGGAGGAAAGAGCGGCGGCGGATTCGGAAACAAAGATTCCGGCGCAGCGGCAGGGACAGGATTCTCCGCAGTGTCAGAGCCGGGCAGCTCTGCCGCGGCAGGAACAGACGGCTCCGCAGAGGCGGCCTCTTCCCGCAACGTTCTCTCGCTCCGGCAGGCAATCTCCCTGCCGTGCGCCAAAGCGGTGCTCCTCTCCTTCCTCGGATACTGCGGACTCGAATCCACGACAGGTCTGTGGGCCAGCAGCTATCTCGTTATGAAGCAGGGCTTCTCCGCGGAGACTGCAGCCGGTTACGCCTCCCTCTTTTTCCTCGGCATCACACTGGGACGTCTGGCAAGCGGCTTCGTCTCTGATTCTCTCGGAGACCGCAATATGGTGCGCATCGGACTGGGCGTGATCCTCATCGGCATTCTGGTTCTGCTTCTGCCTGCCGGAGACGTCTTCGCCCTCATCGGCATCTTCTGCATCGGACTCGGCTGCGCTCCGATTTATCCGAGCCTGCTCCACGCCACCCCTTCCCATTTCGGCGCGGAGAACTCCCAGTCCCTGATGGGCATGCAGATGGCGACCGCCTACGTCGGCTCCACCTTCATGCCGCCGCTCTTCGGCGCTCTTTCCGGCATAACCGGCCTCTGGTTCTATCCGGTCTACCTCGCCCTCTTTCTGGTGCTGATGATCGCTATGACCGAGTGGGTAAACCGTCGTGCAGCGTAACAGCTGCGGCCAGACAGACTACAAAGAAAACCGCAAAGAATCGCCGACGGTTCTTTGCGGTTTTCTTTGTAGTTACAGCATCCCCGCTGCCGCCAGCGCGACGTTCATTCCACCCGCCAGCACCATCACGGCGACCGGATTCCACTTTTTCCGCATCAGAAGAAAGAGACAGACGGCAAAAATCACCGCCTCATTTCCCCTGAACCCGGCGGCGCTGACCGCCTCCCCGCCCCAGAACGCCGAGACGAGAATCGAGACGCCCGCCGCCGCGATCATCGCGACGACCGCAGGGCGCAGCATCGCCAGAACGCTCTGCAGTGCAGACAGCGTGCGGTATTTCAGATAAAGCCATGCGATCAGCGTCACGAGCAGACAGGACGGCAGGATACACCCCAGCGTCGCGACCACTGCGCCGCCTGTCCCTGCCAGCCGTGTCCCGACAAATGTCGCCGCATTGACCGCGATCGGTCCCGGTGTCATCTGTGAAATCGTGACCAGATCCGTGAACTCGCTCATCGTGAGCCACCCGTGTATCTCCACCACCTGATCCTGTATAAGCGGCATCGCCGCATACCCGCCGCCGAAGCTGAACGCCCCGATCTGCAAAAAACTCAAAAAAAGCTGCCAGTACAATTCCATTGTATCCTCCACGCCACAGCCCCTCTGCGGCTTCGCGCTGCAAACCTGCCCCTGCCACAGCTCCACAATGCAAACCTGTCTCTCGCGCCTTCCTTGTACAGAAATCCACGCCAGCGGTTTCTGCATTATCGTTACACTCAGCCTTCCCGGCTTCTTCCCTTCCAAAGCTGCTGCGCAAGACCAAGCGCCCCGCAGAACAGAATGATATAGACGACGCTGATTCCCAGACAGTAATTCGCGGCAAACGCGGCCGCCATAATCACAATCCTGACCGGATCCCGCTGCCGCACGATCCCCATTCCCATATCGAACGAGACGGAGGCGATCACTGCGCCGACTCCCGCCTGCATCCCTTCCAGCATCAGGGCAATCCAGAGATTATCCCGAAATGCCGCATAGAAGAGTGAGATCACCGAAATAATCAGAAATGGAGGAAGCACTGTCGCAGTCACGCTCACAATGACGCCTGCGATTCCAGCCAGCTTGTACCCCACCACAATCGCCCCGTTTACCGCAATCGCCCCGGGAGCCGACTGCGCAATCGCCACGAGATCCAGCATTTCCTCCTCACCGATCCAGTGATACTCATCGACAAATTTCTTCTTCATCAGCGTGACAATCACATAACCGCCGCCAAAGGTAAAAGCGCTCAGATAAAGCGCCGACAGAAACAGACGCACAAGTACCGTGCCTCTCCCCTGCGCCTCCTTCTTCTTGGCCACACCGTCCTTCTCTTCTTCCTTCATCCGCTCTCTCTTCTCCCTTCCTTTTTCATTCTATCCTTGACTGGTTCATATGTAAAAT
>JAUNGV010000104.1 GCA_030524225.1 Eubacteriales bacterium | reverse complement strand
CGGTACGCACGGTGGTGTGAGAGGACGGGAGTTAATCACTCCCTCCTACTCGATTCCTGTTTTATTTACCGTTCTATACGGAAACTTAAGCCTCCGGCTCCTCAGCAGCCTTCGCCGCCTCTTCCGCTTCTTTTGCCTTCGCAGCAGCGATCATAGCCTCTACGTCAACGGAAACGACATCACCGTCCTCACGCTCTTCACGGCGCGGTTCCGGAGCGGTCAGAGCCTTGATGCTCAGGCTGATCTTGTTGTCCGCCTCGTTGAAATCAACGATCTTCGCGGTCACTTCCTCGCCGACCTTCAGCACGTCAGACGGCTTGTCGATGTGCTCCTTGGAGATCTGCGATACGTGAAGCAGGGCGTCAATGCCGGGCTCCAGCTCTACAAATGCGCCGAAGTCAGTCATTCTTGCCACTCTTCCGGTCACAACGTTGCCGATCGCGTACTTCTCTGCTGCACCCACGGATTCTCATCCGGGAACTTTAAGGAAAGGGCGATCTTGGTGCCCTGGATGTCCTTGATCAGAACGCGGAGCTGCTGGCCAACCTTGAATACCTTCTTCGGATTCTCGACTCTGCCCCAGCTCATCTCAGAAATGTGAAGCAGTCCGTCTGCGCCGCCCAGATCGATGAACGCACCGAAATCAGTGATGTTCTTCACAGTGCCCTCTACGATATCGCCGGGCTGAATCGTTGCGAAGAGCTTCTCCTGCATCTCTTTGCGCTTCTCAACCAGAAGCTGCTTGCGGTCGCCGATGTATCTGCGTCTGTGCGGATTGTACTCGGTGATCACGAACTCGATCTCCTGATCGAGATACTTCGTCAGATCCTTCTCATACGTATCGGAGACAAGGCTTGCCGGGATGAAAATACGAACCTCATCCACAACGACACTCAGGCCGCCCGTAAGCACCTGCGTCACTTTCGCCTTGAGAATCTCGCGGTTGTTGTAAGCTTCCTCAATTCTCTTGTTGCCGCGGTCAGCCGCCAGTCTCTTATAGGAAAGAATAACCTGACCGTCGCCGTCATTTACCTTCAATACCTTTACTTCCAGCTTGTCGCCGATGTGAAGCACCTGCGTCAGGTCTACGCTATTGTCATTGCTGTACTCGTTCTTCGTCAGAACGCCGTCTGCCTTATAGCCGATATTCAAAACCGCTTCATCCGGCTTCACGTCAATGATCGTGCCTTCGACTGCCTCTCCTGTATGTATTGTCTTAAATGACTCGTCCAACATCTGTTCAAATGTCTGTTCTGACATATGCCTGAACCTCCTCAATGATATTCTTTGGGGTGGACGCCCCGGCGGTGATGCCTATCACTTTCTCCTCTCCTGTCAGAGAGAGATGCAGGTCATCCCGCGTTTGTATGAAAAAGGTGCGTTCACACTCCCGACGGCATATTTCATAGAGCTTTGCCGAGTTGGAACTGTGCTTCCCACCTATTACTATCATTACGTCCGCGACGGCGGCAATTCGCTTTGCTTCCTCCTGCCGTTCCCTCGTGGCGTTACAGATAGTATTCACAACAGTGATATTGTACCCTTTCTGCTTCAAAATATCAACTAATTCTTGAAATTTGTTCTGATTAAACGTGGTTTGAGCAACCACGCAGAGGGTTCTCTGCGTTTTTTCGTTAAAAGCGGCCGCCTCTTCTCTCGTCTCAATGACTGTCGCAGGCGTGAGAGACCACCCCATGATTCCCTCGACCTCCGGGTGACCGGCATTGCCGATGATCACGATCTTATCTCCCTTTGCGCTCTGGGCCGCCACGGTGTTGTGAATCCGCTTGACAAACGGACACGTCGCATCCACACAGTGCGCCCTGCTGCTTTCGATCCGGTTCATCAGTTTCTCCGGAACGCCGTGGGAGCGCACGATCACGGTGCCGCTTTCCAGCGCGTCGATCTCCTGAGGCGATTCGATGACGCGAACGCCCTTTTCCTCCAGATCCCTGACGACCTCTTCATTATGAATAATCGGTCCGTAGGTGTAGATCGCACCGCCCCGCGCGATCTCCTCATAGACGGTATCCACCGCGCGCTGCACGCCGAAGCAGAACCCCGCGCTCTTTGCTGTGATAATTTCCGGCATCCTGTTCTCCATTCCGAAGCGCCTTGTACGGCGGAGAGCGCATCTGTCAGTGCTGCCCCTGCCGCCCGCTGTAACCGATTGTCATTTGTGACGCTCCGACCACAAATCCCGGTATCCTTCCTGCAGACTACGCCTCTTCCACACGCTGCCCGTACAGCGCAAGTATCGCGTCTGTCGCCTGTTCAATGTCCATCTGCGACGTATCGACAAGCACCGCGTCCTCCGCCTGCTTTAAGGGAGAAACCGCTCTCGTCATATCCCGCTCATCCCGCTCCCTGATCTCTGCGGCAATTTCAGAGAGAACCGCTGCCTCGCCCTTCTTCGTCAGTTCCAGATAACGGCGATTCGCCCGTACCTCTACGCTCGCCGTCAGATAGATTTTGAGATCCGCCTGTGGCAGTACGACTGTGCCGATATCTCTCCCGTCCATGACGACATTCTCCGTCCGGGCCAGCGACTGCTGGAGCTCCACGAGCTTGACCCGCACCTGCGGATTCGCACTGCTCACCGAGGCCATGTTCCCCACTTCTTCTGCGCGCAGAAACGGCGTGACATCCTCTCCGTTTAACAGAACGACCTGTTCCCCGTCCCGGTAGGCAATCGAGATCTGTGCCTCCCGGCACCGGCCGGATACCGCCTCCGCATCGGTCGGATCAATCCCCTTCCGCAGCAAAAAGAGCGCCATCGCGCGGTACATCGCCCCCGTATCGACATAGATAAAACCAAGCTTTCCAGCCACCCGGCGCGCAATCGTGCTCTTCCCCGCTCCGGCGGGGCCGTCAATCGCTATACTAATCGGCATAATTACTCTCCATTCCGGAGCGATCCTCGCGGCGCCCCTGTACATAACTGCTGTTTCTGTGATCCGCCCGCACGCAGCCGCCGGACACTTTTCCATTATAAAGGATGAGGGGGAAATTTTTCAACTCACCTTATCTCCACAATCAAGGATCCCCGCCTGCTCCCGCTGTCTTCCGGCAAGCTTCCGTACAGGCTCCCTGCGCTTCATCGAACGCTACATTCTCATTCATCTAAAATAAATGGAAGTATCATTACAATAATTCCAAACAGCGCATATAAAACGCCGCTCATTTTTGTAACCTTCAAATAAAAGTCCGAGGGCTCGTCCGCACGGTAAGATTTCCATTTTTCCGTCAGCTTCCATATTAAATCCGGCTTCAAAAAAACGAATATACCCAACGCAAAAAATATCATCCCGCCGCAAATGCACCACAGCATATTGATTCCCCCATACTTTTATAAATCGGCCAACGCCATCCACGCCTTCTCCTGTCAGGTGTCTGTTCGCCGTTTGATCTGACTGTTCGATAAGCTTTGAGTTATTATTCTAACTTCCCATCACAGAAGCAGTAATTATTTCTGCTTTTTATATTCCAAACAGACTTATCATCCAAGCAACCGGCAATGCCAATATTGCATACATCATAGGCATAATGAAACACGCCATCACTCGCACTTTTAAGGGCTTTTTTATCTGCAGATCTTCCGTTCCGGGGATTTTCCAAAAATCCGTTCCAACCCATATTGTATCTATCACGATTTTATCAAACCATACTGATACGGTCAGAATCAGTAAAAGCTGAAGATAGGCACTTAAAAAATCATCAGGTTTATTGATAACCGAAACCATATAAATAATTGTCACAGCCAGAACTAATATGAAAAAAGACTTAAATCTTGCTGCTCTGCGCTTTTGTTTCTTTCGATCCGCTAAGCCCAGATTATAAATACGTTCCTGAACATCTTTTGGATACCAAAAAACACCCGTTAATGGACTTTTAAGCACAGATAGTTTAACAAGACCAAAGAAAACGCCACAATATATAATGCATTCAAAAACAAGTTTTACTGCCACATTCATTACATCCCCCTGTTAAAACAAGACGATTACTCCTAATCACCGGATACTCTCCCCCGCCAGATGACCGGTTGACCATGCGATCTGCAGATTAAAGCCTCCTGTCAGCGCATCCACGTCAATCACCTCTCCTGCAAAATAGAGACCCTGCGCTCTGCGCGACTCCATCGTCGATGGATTGATCTCCCTGACGGAAACGCCGCCGCGCGTGATGACCGCCTCCGGGTAATCCCTCGTTCCTGTCAGTTCGATCGGCACCGCCTTGACCAGTTTCACAAACCGGCGGATCTCTCCCTCCTGCAGCGTGTGAACGCTCCGCGCCGCCTCGAACGGAGCCAGCTCCGCCATTCGCTCCGCCAGCCGCGCCGGGAAGAGCGTGAGAATCGCATTTCTGAACTGTTTATTCGGCGAAAGCGCAAACTCGCGCATCAGGCGCTGTGTCAGCTCCTCCTCCGTGACGGCGGGTTTCAGATCCAGTTCCATCAGAAAGCCCTGCGGATATCTGGCAAAATCGCAGTAAGCCGAAGCCGAGAGCATCAAAGGACCGCTGATTCCGAAATGGGTAAACAGCAGTTCGCCGAAGCCAGTGTAGACGGGCTTTACTTTCTTTCCGTTTTTACGGGATTTGCCCTTTCCCTTCTCCTGTACGCCGTCGGACGTTTCTACTGCTGCAGGTGTCTCTCTGATCTGTTCCGGCTCCTCCGCCTTCTCCGGACGGGGTGTCACGCGCACCGACACATTTTTCAGCGCAAGCCCCTGCAGAGAGAGCCATTCCTCCTGCGCCACGGTCAGTGGCACGAGAGACGGCGCTGTCGGGAGAATGGTGTGTCCCGCCTCCCGTGCCATCCGGTATCCGTCCCCGGTGGAACCCGTCGAGGGATACGAGAGCCCGCCCGTGCAGATCACGACCGCATCAGCCTTCACCTGCGTGCCGTCACGCAGGATGACGCCCTGTACCCGGCACGTCTCAGTTCCGGGCTCCGCCAGAAGGAGCGAGGCAACCTCCGTGCGGTAACGGACGCTCACGCCCTGTCTGCGCAGACACTCTGTCAGCGCCCTCGTGACGTCGGAAGCATGATCTGAGACAGGGAAAACCCTCTGTCCCCTCTCCGTCTTTAACCGGCAGCCGTTCTCTTCAAAAAACGCCATCGTCCGGCGCTGGTCAAAGCCGTAAAGCGCGCTGTAGAGAAATTTCGGATTGCGCGCTACCCGGGCGAGAAATTCCTCCGGCTCGCAGTCGTTCGTCAGATTGCAGCGCCCTTTTCCCGTGATATAGATTTTCTTGCCCGCTTTCTCATTTTTTTCATAAACTGTTACGCGGTGTCCCTGCGACGCGGCAGCCGCCGCGCACATCAGTCCCGCCGCTCCCGCGCCGATCACGATCACTTTGCTCATAAGTAAGTTCTCCTCT
>JAUNGV010000103.1 GCA_030524225.1 Eubacteriales bacterium | reverse complement strand
CTGTCTCCGACTCTGCAGCCGTCCCTTCTTCTACAGACGTCTCAGTCTCCGCAGCCGTCTCTGCCTCCCCGGCTCCTGCCCGCCGCGCTGTGGCAGCTCCGACCAGTCCCAGTGCCAGAATCACCAGCAACCCGAGAATCAGAACAGTCCTCCGCTTCTTTTCTCTCATCGCGCTTCCCCCCTGCTCTTTTGCTTTTTCACAGGATCCTTCCCCATTCTGCTGATCTCATAGCGCAGATAGTCCAGATGCTCCAGCTTTTTTTCCCGGAAATGAATCTCATCCAGAAGGCTGCTCCGTTTTTGCTCCAGCATCTGAAGTCTTGCGCTCTCCACAGAGCTCCCCTGCAGCAGCAGCGTCATATAGGACTCTATTTCCTCCTTCCCGAATCCGATATCATGAAGGGTCATAATCAGACTCAAACGCTCCAGATCCGTGTCGTCATACTGCCAGTCTCCGATCACCTTTTTGACCGCCCCGCACCCGCCCCAGCTCTCATATTCTTTCAGAATTTCCTGCGGGATCAGATATCGCCGGCTTACTTCTTCCTTCGTCATGTTTGTCATATGCTTTCTCCGGTCCTTATTTTTTACTGATTTTCTAAAAAAGAATGCAGATACCTGTCTTTCTGTACCCACATTCTAACCTCCCGCGGATGCAAAAGTCTAATACCCGCTTTACATTTCATGAAATGCCTTTTCAGCATGTTTTAAATAATCGGTAAAAGAGGAAATCAGCGACGGGGCAAATTCATTCTTCTTCCATACCAGCACGGAACCCGTCTCCAGCACGGGCTCCAGCGGAACAAATGCCATCTCCGGATACTGCACGTCATGTTCCATGCAGAGCGCCGCCCCATGGAGGCTGCCCGCCATCAGGGCGGCATTCTGGAGAAGATTATACGTTGCCGCAACATTCAGATGATCGTACTGTTCCCCGAACCAGTTGGCGAGCTCATTGTGAACCGACTCTCTTTTGACAAACAGAAGCGGAATCTCCAGCAGATCCTCCGGTTTCACGGAATCCTTCCCGGCCAGTGCGGAATCCCTTCGCACCAGCACGCCCCATCTGACCTTCGATGGCAGGCGGATAAACTGGTACCGCCCCACGTCGACCGGCTCCGTCAGCAGCCCCACATCCGACAGCCCCCGTTCCAGCTGTTCCTTGACCATATCTGCGGTCGTACTGTTAAGATCAAATCTCACCTGCGGATGCCTGCTGCGGAATTCCGCCATCCGCTCCGTCAGCCACCGCATACTGTTAATTTCGCCGCATCCGACCACGATTGTCCCGGACAGTTCCTCTTCCCGAAGCAGTTCCTGTTTCGTCTTATTCGCCAGATCCATCATTTCCTGCGCGCGCCTTCTCAGAAGCATTCCTTCTTCTGTCAGCTGGATTTTATGCCTCCCCCTCTTAAACAAAGAGACGCCCAGTTCCTCCTCCATCTGAATCAGCTGTCTGGAAAGCGTCGGCTGCGTAATATGGAGAAGCTCCGCCGCCTTTGTGATATTTTCTTCCCGTGCTACGGTTAAATAATATTCCAGTACCCGAAGTTCCATTTGCCCTCCCTATCGGATCTCTTCTCTGCCCAGTCCGCCTGTCTGTCCACGCCTGCTTCCGGATCCGCTCCCGCTTTCCTCTGCACCGTCTGCCTGCAGTCCGTTCTCTCTCTACGCCTGCTTCCGGATCCGCTCCCGCTTTCCTCTGCGCAGTCTGTCTGCAGTTCCGCCTATCTGTCCACGGCCGCGGCGGGAAGTTTGCGGATGACCGCCTGCGCGCAGAGTCCTGTGAACGCTCCCGTCAGCACCCCGGAAACCAGCAAAAGGGGCAGATACACAATCACGCCCGGCGTCCGCGTCACCAGAATCGCCATCACGATCTGTCCCGTATTATGCAGGATCGCTCCGAAAATACCGGATATCCATATCGTTTGCTCCCCGACAGCATTTTTCAGCAGCAGCATTCCGGTCAGACAGAACGCGCTGCCGCTCATGCTGTACAGCAGGCTCATCCCGCTCCCGCTAAAGAGCGCTCCCAGTAAAATCCGCGCCAGCACCACCAGAATCACGTCTCCCGGTCTGTAATGAAAAAGCGCATACACCGTAATAATGTTGGCCAGCCCCAGCTTCATTCCCGGAACCGGGGACAGGCCGGGAAGCTGCAGCTCCACCACAAAGAGAGCAAACGCAATTCCCGTCAGCATGGCGAGCTGCGTCAGTTTCTTCGTTGTCATCTCCGTCTTTTCCTGATTACCGCACCGCAATATCCGCCTCCTGTGCTTCGTCTGCAAATTCAATGACCAGATGATTGGGGAGACAGACAATCGGCAGCGCCGTGCGCAGCCATCCCGTCTCCACGCAGAGTCTGTCCGGACAGTCCGCCTCCGCGACGCGAATCTGATGATCCCGGATCTCCACCGTATTGCTTCTTCCCTCATAGACAAAGGAAAGCGTCTGATCCTCCGCCTCCTGCAGATCTGTCTGGAAAAGAACAACCCCGTCCTGTACGATACGGACTGTACTGTCCTCCGGCTTCTGCATGACCAGAGCGCTTCCGGCAAGCCCGGCCAGCAGAATACCCGCACAGAACGCTGTGAGCCGTTTTGTTTTCATCGTCTGACCACCTCGACGTGCTCCGTCCTGTCCTCTCCCGGCGTGAACCGCTCTGCAATCCCCTCCGTCACTATGATTTCTCCGTCCTCCGTCACCAACAGCATATCAAAACTGCCGTCGGCGCGCCAGTACGCCAGCGCCTCCTGTCCCATCACGAAACAGGCTGTGGACAGGGCGTCGCAGACTCTCCCCTCTTTTCCGACAATCGTCACGGACTGCAGACCGCTGTCCGCCGGGTATCCTGTCGCCGGATCCAGAATATGCCAGTAAAGGTACCCTTCCTCATCGCTGAAATAGTTCTCATAGCCGCCGGAAGTCACGACTGCCGCATCGCTGATTTCCAGGATGCCGAGCGTCCCCTGCTCCCACGGTGCCTGCACCGCGATTCTCCAGTCCGTCCCGTCCGGCCGGGAGCCGACGGCCTGCACATTGCCGCCCAGACTCAAAATCGCGGAGGAGACGCCGTATTCCCGGAGCAGCCCGGCGATCTTATCCGCCGCATATCCCTTGGCCACGCTTCCCAGATCAATCTGCATCCCGTCCGGAACGGTCAGCTCTCCCTCCTCCACCGTAATACGCCGGTAATCCACCGCCTGCAGCAGTTCCCGGATCTCACTCTCCTGCGGTACCTGCCTGCTCCCGTTGGTAAATCCCCATGCTCTCAGCAGCGGATAGAGGGTGGGTTCCAGCGCTCCCTTCGTCTCCTGCGCCATGCTCAGGGCAAAGGAGACCAGTTCCTGTGTCTCCGGACTGACCGGCACAGACTGTCCGCCGCTGTGGTTCGTCCGGTAAATCTCACTGCCTTCCTCCGTCACCGACCACAGCGATTCCCACCGCTGCAGCGACTGCGCCGCTTCTTCCAGAGCCGTCTGCGCCTGCTCCCCATAGGCCGTCATGGTGACATAGGTATTCATGGCGAATACCGTCTGCTCCGCTTTGGGCTGCTCTCTCTCCTGCCCGCATCCGGCCACCAGCAGCGGAAGGAGAACAAGCGGCAGAGTCCGGCAAATTCCCGTTTTCAGGAGACAGCTTACGCCCGGTTTCTGTCGTCTCATGCGTTCCCCCTTTCCTTCCTGTCAGAGCGTTCTTTGCTCAGCGTGCACCTTTGCGTCCCGGCCGCACCGCATAATACGAGACGAAAATCCAGAACCCCATCATAGCCAGATACTCCGCAAACACAGCGGGCGCGCTCTTTTCATAATCCAGAAACGCAAATTCCACCCGCAGAAACATGTAGGAGAGAATATCCGCCCGCCAGAAACAGAACGCTCCGTACCCGGCGATCAGAATCGCACAGACTCTGGCGATCCACACGGCGGATTTCGGGAATCTGCCGCCGATTTTGCGGAACATTCCCAGAATCATGCCCCAGTGAAGTCCAAGGTGCACGCTCATCAGCACGAAGCCCCAGTAAGAACACGCAAGGTGCATCACCCTCGCCAATGCCATTCCGCTGCTGATCGGCAGAAACGCGAACACATGGCGCGACATCACGATACCGCTGTATCCAAGGCAGAGAATGGAAACAAGGAGGGCGAGATTGACGACCGTTCTCACAATCCGCACCGGCGTATATTTCCCTTTGAACAGCCCGCGGTACCATCTGATGTTGAGCGCATTGTGCGCGAGAAATAAAAGGAGCATTCCCGCTCCCAGCCATTCATGGAGCGCATCTCCCGTGATCTGATACGCCATCAGAAGAATCAGCACGATCGTCATCGCCAGATCGATCAGCATCCTTATCCTCATTGTTATTTTCGTTGCAGATTTCTTTCCACTTTCTGACTTCATCTCAATCTCCATTTCTGTTCCGGAATGTCCGGCACGATGGGCGGGCCGGATAATTGATCTGGCGCGCCCGCCGCCCCGGAGTCTATGGTGCTCCTGTGCAGCTCCTGTTGTCTGCATTATACCGGCTGCCCTGTCTCATATCAAATGCCCACTTTTCATTATTTCAAATGCTTTTGGGGCATTGAATGAGCAGTGGAGACCGGGACCGGGAGCGCTGCCTTGGGAACGCGGCCTCGTGATCCGCACCGTATATCCAGAGATTCCGTCCCATGTGGAATACAGGCCGGACAGACACGGCTCATTCGATGACTTCAAAGGTCACATCCGCATCACCTGTAGTCTCAAAGATCTCAATGCCAGAATCGATGTGTCCGATATGCTGCCGCTCAAACCGCTCTCCGTTCTGCTCATAGAGAAGGACAAGGCTCCCCATCGGCGGCCAGTAAGCGATGTCGCCCACCTCGTAACCGTCCGATCTTAACTCCTCTGCGGGGAAGGCGCCCGCCCCGTAGCGATAGCACATCTCCCGTCCGTACAGATCCGACATGGACAGCGTCACGGGCATCTCCGCCATCCACGCTCTCGTTGTCGCATTATCCTCCAATGTCGCCGTCAGTTCCGTCTCTCCAACCATAATTCTGATTCTCATACTTGCTGCCTCCCCGCTCTGTGCTGCAGCGGCTGCCTCCGTGGCTGCCGTATCTTCTGTGTCGGTATTCTGCGCTGTCCCCGCTGCTTCCGCTTCTGCCGCTTCTTGCGCCGCGACGGCATTCGCTCCCTCTTCCGCTGCGGATTCCGCACTCTGCTCTCTTTCCGTTCCTTCCTCCGCAGCATTTGCCAGCTCAATCCTCACCTCGATCCGGCCCTCCAGCGCATCCAGCATCTCCTGCGGGCTGGTCACACGCCCCAGATTGACCAGATCTCCGGTGGATGCGGAGGTTTCCTCTCCGTGAATAAAGATGACAAAATTGTTTGCCGGCGTCCACAGATCCAGATCCCCGTTCCGATAGCCGCTCGTCACATCTGCATCCGTATAGTCGATCTCAATGCTGTCCCCGCAGAAATCGTTGTCGGAATCATTGAGCGTCACCGTCAGCGGCAGCTGGGCCAGAAGGCTCCGGGCCGGAGCGGAATCGTTGAGATATGCCCCCAGCACCGTGTCTCCAATCGTCAGGGTGATCGGCGTATTGCCCACCGTCTCAGAGGCGCTCTCCCCTTCTGCCTCCCGACTTTCCACGTTTCCGGAAGCAGAAGACAGACTCTCCCCCGCCTCCTCTTCGGTCGTTTCCTCCTCATTCG
>JAUNGV010000102.1 GCA_030524225.1 Eubacteriales bacterium | reverse complement strand
CACATTTTCATCTATCCGGGATCGAGAGTATGGAATCTCGGATTACAATTCAGGCAGATTTTATATACAACAATCCCGTTTCTATCAGAAGGTATCACAGGAGACCGCTGATAGAAACGGGATTGTTTTTGCCTAAACAATAGAACTAATTTCAATTCAACAGATATGCGTTTTCAATTAATCTGTTTTTATATCATACTACATTCCTGAAAAAATATATATATGTTTATTTTTAATAGTTTTTAAACAATAAAACTAGAATATAAATTGATTTACAAATGATAATTGATGTGGTATTCTAAAAATTGAGAGAAAATCTGCTGTTTTAAGCGAAAATAAGATTGATAAACTAAAAAATCAAATAGAAAAGTAATTAAACAGAGAATAATTAAATGAAAATGCGATTAAGCAGAAAACAATTAAAAAAAGAAACTAAGACGGCAAACGAATGAAGCAATAAGAGCTTGAAAACAAAGAAGGAGGCCAATATGTCCGACTATACAGAAAAGCGGTATGAATTTTCTTTTGAGGTGGCGGCTCCGGCGGCTTTTTTTGGAAGGCCGGACTGTGGGGCGGCGCCTGTTTCTTATCCTGTTCCTCCGAGATCTGCGCTTATCGGAATGGCGAGTTGTCTTGCCTTCAGCAGAGACGCCTATTTCTGGCCGGAGCGGATCGAGGTGTGCCGGAGGCCGAAATATAATAAATTCTGCATGAACTACAATGGACCGCTGCGCAAATCCAGAGGCCCGTTCCAGATCATGATGACGATACTGGAGGATGTCGACTATAAGGTGTACGGGAGTATTCGCGGCTATGACAGACCGGATGGAGGGAGGAACCCGATGCATCAGCTGCAGGATGTGTTTGAGCATCGTCTGAAGAATGGGATATTTTACCGGATGCCATGCATGGGGATCAATGAATTTACGCCGTCGTATTTCGGGCCGCTGCGCGAGGATACGCAGGCGGATGTTTCCGTCAATGAGACGATTCCGTCGCTGCTGGATTTGATGTTTGACCGGGGGACGTATGGCCGCCTGGCACCTGTTTTTATCCAGAATGCCCGGATTCGGGAGGGGGTGCTGCAGTATGTTGAATGAATTGTATGCCTTGGCGCAGACGCTGGAGAAGCAGGACATGCTGGAGGAGGAAGACATACACAGGGATGTTCATCGTGCAGGAAAATCGGAGTGCCTGTATGTGCTGCTGAATGCGGAGGGAATACCGGTGCGCATCAGAGTGCTGGAAAAGGAGGAGACGAAGCAGCTATGGCTGCACAGCAAGGGCAATCACTGCCGTTTTCCGGCGATTCGCGTACAGACGCCGCTCCTGACGGAACAAGTGCAGAACGCTTTTTCGGAGGAGGCGTGGGAGCGGGCGGATCTTCAGGAGAAGAGGGATCAGATAGGAGCGTTGGACGAAGAAGCGGTTCGTCCGGACAACAAGGATATCCAGATTCGGCCATGGTCGCTGGAACAGCTGGGAGAAGTGCTGAAGGAATCAGGCGATGCGGAGCTGGAGGCGCTCCGGCGTCTGATCAGTCGTTTTCCGAGAGAGGGAGATTTCCGGTTTTATACAGCTTTCTGTCAATTGCTGAAAAGAGAAGCGGCGTCGGCAGGAGAGACGGAGCTTATGCTGATCAAAAGCCTTCTTGTCGGAAAGAGAGAGGGAAAGACAGGGAAACGGGTGGCCTCCTGTCTGTGCTATTTCGATATTGATGAGCTCAGGGAAGTGGAGAATCCGGTTGCCAGTCCGGAAACAGAGCGCGCGCTGATCGAGGCGCTGCAGAAGGCGCAGAACAGGCAAAAGGAGCAGGAAAATAAGGACTGGGAAAATGCAGAGGGGATTTCCGCGCTGAGCGGCACGAGAGTGGAGCTGATTCGGGATAAATATCCGAATCCGACGTGGCCGCTGCTGGGAGCGGTCTATCTTTTTTCCAATAATTCCGGGGCGAGTCCCTGTCTGTCCCGTTACGGGATGCAGGGGACGGCGATGTTCTCTGCGGGAGAGGCGCAGGTGCAGCAGATGTGCAGGGCGATCGCCTTTCTGACGCAGGAAGACCGGAAGAGGAAAACGTGGAATCAGTTCTGGGGGACGGCGGGGAAGCATCCGATGCTGCTTCTGGCATGGCTGGAGGATGATCCCAAGTGTGAGGCAAAGCTGGCCTGCGCCGTCGGCGATACGGGAGGAACCGCTGTTTATGAGAATATTTGCAGACAGGCAATGGACATTTTGGAAAAACATTCGGAGAAGTCTCCGGATGCGCCGGTGCATATGCAGCTGTTTGAGACGCTGGATCCGGGACGGAAGCAGATCGCTTACAGCCGCCGGATGACGGTCGGACAGCTCCTGAGAGATATGACGGCGTGGAACAATGGTGTGAGAAATCTGCCGCCGATGGGCATGACGGTATTCTGGAAGAATAGGAACGGGGAGAGAGTTTCTTATTGGAAACCGTATTCTCCGGGAATCGGTGCGTTTCATATCCTGCTGCGGACGAAATACAGGAGCGCATGGGGCAGCGGGGCGGGCAGACTACAGGATTGCCTGGGCTGTGCGATTACCGTGCAGGAGACGTATCAGATCTTTTTGCCGGGAACGTATGAGGCAGAGGGGGCGGCGATGCGGCGGCTGGTTCACAAATGTCTGCACCAGACCATGGAAATCGGCAGCGATCTGCTGATGGATATGGGGAGGCTGCGTCCCCACGATTATGCAAGACCGCATCCGTTTCAGGAGGAACCCATGCGCCGCGCCTTCACTGCAGTGAGCATGATGGGGATTCTGCTTTATAAACTGGGGATTTATAGGGAGGATTATATGAAAACAAAAATGTTTTTATTGGGAAGAATGCTGCATCTGGCAGATCGTCTGCACAAGAATTACTGCATTATTGTGCGCAATCAGGAGACGCTGCAAAATTATCATAAATCGCTGCCGCCGCAGCTGGCAGGGAGCAGTCTCTATCGTTTGGCGGAAAAGCATCCGGCGCAGGCGATGGGAGATTACATGGGTCGGATACAAATATATAAGGACTGGGCTAAGGCTGAGCCTCAGAGCAGGAGCAATTGGATTTTGAGTCTGATGGGAGAGACAATGGCGCAAATGGCTCAGGCAGAAGAGGGGTGGCCGGTTAAAGTGAGCGATATTGACCGCGCGGAACTGGCAATAGGGTATCTGGCAAACCTCCCGGGAAAGGAGTCGGGAACGGCAGGGAGTTCACCGGAGGGAGAAGCGGAGGCAGAAAAAGAGGGTAGGCAATCGGGGGCAGAAGAAGGAAGGCAGACGAAGGCGAAGGAAGCAGGAAGGCAGCCGGAAGCAGAAGAGAACGGGACTGTGGACAAAGAGGCAGACAAAGAATAGGAGGAAGAGGGATGGAACAGACAGCACTGCACAGAGGCACGGGACTTCTCTGGATCGAGGCGGTTAACTCGAATCCGAACGGGGATCCGGATCAGGCCAGCGATCCGAGAATCAGACAGGACAAACACGGCGTGATTTCCGCAGTTTCGCTCAAACATAAGATCAGACAGCTGATTGCATACAAAGAAGGAGCGCTGTGGCAGGAGATCAGCGAAGAACTGGGAATCGAAGAGAAAGACTGGAACCATTACGATATTCTGGAACAGAAGGAAACGTCGCGGGTAGCGGTCAAGAAGCTTGCGCCGGATGAGTTTCTGTATCGCTTCTGGGACGCCCGGGTTTTTGGAACGACTTTTCTGGAGAACAAAGAGGACGGGAGCTTTATCCACACCGGAGTGGCACAGTTCGGTCTGGGAATTTCCCTTTCCCCGGTGGAAATCGAGAGGATGACGACGACGAAGGAGATGCCGGCGGAGGAGGGAAAAGGAAAAGGAATGGCGCCGCTTGCCTATCGGATCGTTCCGTACGGACTGTATATGATGCCGTTTTTCATCAATGCGACGATGGCGGGAAAGACACGCTGCAGCGCGCTGGATATTGAATTGCTGCTGCGCATTCTCCCGTATGCGTATCAGGAGACGGCGTCTTACATGCGGGCGCAGGTGAATATCCGACATGCCTATTATGTGGAGCACAGGCGGGCGCGGGGCGGTTACAGTGATTTCAAAATTCTGGAGGCGCTGACGCCGAAGTCTCTTCTGAACGATGCGGAGGAACCGGCAAAGAGTATTGCGGATTATGATACGGAGGCGGTGGAAAGGAGGATTCTACAATTAAATCAGCAGATGGATCAAAAAGCGGGACCGGTGCGGGATCTGGTGGAATCATAGAGGAAATGCTGGCGCGCAGCGCCTCTCATGGAAAAGCGGGAGGAGAACAGTCTTACTGTGCTCATATTGCCGGAACCATGCGGAATGTCCGCGAATATCTGATTCTGTGGCGGCCTTTTCTGGAGGAGTCAGTCTACCAGCGCGTCAAAGCGCGGCTGATGATGGCGGCTTGGCTGCATGACTGGGGCAAACTGGATCCGCAGAACCAGATGGCACTGCAGCAGGATGCGGGGAGACGGCGTCTGCCCGTACCGCATCAGTATGCCGGGGCATGGTATCTGTATCATGTGGAGACGGATCCATACACGGCGGCGCTGATCAGTGGACACCATGCACCGGGACTGCCGGATCTCAATGCGCAGATTGCGGATCGTGTTCCGTTTGGAGAGCGATTCGTCCGCACAGACGCAGACGGGGAAGCGTTAAAGCGTGATACGAAAGAAAAATTCCCCCTGTACTGGCAAAGACACCTGGACGCCATGGGAGCAGAGTGGATCCCTTCCGGATGCGGGCAGATAGCGCCGCCGCAGAGCGCTCTGGAATTGCGCGTTGAGGTTGCCTGTCTGTCTGCGGCAGACCGCGGGGACGCAAGGCGATGGGGTGAGGGAAAAGAGAAAGAGGAGAAGAGGCAGTCGGCTGCGCGGGAGGAACAGGAAGCAGAGCGGGCTGCGGAATGGGAGAAAATGACAGAGCAGCTGTCCGGATATCTGCGCAGGGAACGGAAGCGGGAAGAGGAAATCCGTTTTGTGGAGGATCACTTTGGGGAAGAGGCCGGAGAGCAGAACATATCGCCGCGCCTCTATGTCTGGGAGAACGATCCTGCACAGACAGACAGGCTCCTGCGGCTTCTTTGGGGGCTCCGGTGCGCCGCGCGGCGGAATGCGACGCAGCTTTTTGTGATTTTGCCGTCCCAAAGGGCGGTTACGAAGATACGGAGGGATTTGGAGGGCATATTTCCGACACTGCAGGCTGAGAGCACTGTGTTATGTGCAGGAGATGTTACTCCGGCAAGCGGAGACAGCACGGTAGGTTCGCCTCTGGACACATCTGTCGGGAATCTGAACATGATGATTCCGGGCGGTGGGGGCAGGAGTGCAGGAGAGAAGGCGGCGATCCGGCTGACGACAGCGAAAGAATTTTACAGAGTTCTGCCCGCAAACAGGCTGCTGTATTCCCGAGGCCGGGAAGGATTTGCCTTGTGTGAGCTGCCCGGTTCGGTGCTGCTCCTGGAGGAATTTCAGGAGACGGTTTCGATTGCCGCTCTTCCGCTGGTTTGGGAATGGCTGGCACTGCTGCAAAGGGATTGGGGTTGTGCGGTGCTGTGTTCCTCAGGGATCACAGCGCGTTTCTGGGAGACTTCTCTTTTTAGAAGACAGTATGAGGGGAAAAGGCCGTAAAAGCATCCTGTACCGGTTCCGGTACGGATCTGCGTCAGAAAAGAGGAGGTGCAAAGGGAAGAGGCAGAGCGGGAGGAAGACGAAGAGTCAG
>JAUNGV010000101.1 GCA_030524225.1 Eubacteriales bacterium | reverse complement strand
GGAACAATCAATTCTTCCTTTTGCCGGTACGGTCACTTTTTCCTTCTGCGGATTTCCAAAACGGCCGCCAGCACCGCAGACTGACCGCCGTCCAGCATTTCCTCACCACATCGGAAACGCCTTGAGGAACAGTCCCGCCGCCTTGTACACCGGCGTCTCCAGCTCCCGGCCCGCTTCCTTTAAGCGTGCGCGGATGGGAATCGCCTGGGGACAGTGGCGCTCACAGGCCCCGCAGCCGACGCACTGCGACGCACCGGTAGGACTGTGGCGCAGCAAGGTCGAACGGAAATAATCCGTGCGCCCGCTCCGTTTATCCTCAGCATACATCTCGTTATAACAGCGGAATGTCCCCGGGATATTGACCCCGTGGGGACAGGGCATGCAGTAACCGCAGCCTGTACACGGCACCCTGAGATTCCGGTCAATTTCCCTGCGGATCTTGTCGATCAGCGCGAATTCCTTCTCCCCGAACTCTCCCGCAGCCGCCCCGGAGGCGATGCGCAGATTTTCCTCCACCATCGCCAGCGAATTCATCCCGGAGAGGACACAGGTGACCTCCGACTGGTTATAGAGCCAGCGAAGCCCCCATTCCGCAGCGCTGTAGCCATGCCCGTCCGCAGCAATCAGCGACCGTGCGGTCTCGGGCAGCATATTCACGAGCCGTCCGCCGCGCAGCCCCTCCATGATGATGACCGGGATTCCCTTGGCCGCCGCAGCCTTCAGTCCTCTGACGCCTGCCTGTGAGTGTTCGTCCATGTAATTGTACTGGATCTGACAGAAATCCCAGTCGTACGCATCCAGAATCTGCAGGAACATGTCCGTCCCGCCATGGAAAGAGAACCCGATCTGCCGGATCTGGCCGGATTCCTTTTTCTCCCGGATCCAGTCCTCGACTCCGAGCCTGCGCAGCTTCTCCCACGAAGCGATATCCGTCAGCATGTGCATCAGATAGTAGTCGATATAATCCGTCTGCAGGCGAGAGAGCTCCTCCTGAAATTTCGTCTCCATCCCGGCGCGGGAGGAGATCAGGTAATGCGGCAGCTTCGTCGCGAGATTGACCTTCTCCCTGACGTGGTTGCGGGCGAAAATCCTGCCAACCGCCACTTCGTTTCCGGCATAGACGTAGGCGGTGTCAAAATAGTTCACACCGCCCGCAATCGCCGTCATGACCTCCTTCTCCGCCTTGTCCAGATCGACCGCTCCCGCATTCTTGGTAAAACGCATGCAGCCGTAGCCCAGCAGAGAAATCGGATTGCCGTACCTGTCATTTCTGTACTGCATAAAGCCGCTCTTCCTCTTCTACCAGCGCATTGTCGTGATCGATCGCCGCCTTATTCTGCGGCGTATAGATCATCTTTTCGTAGGCCTCTTTGTCCGCCTGCGCCTCCTGTCTGCTCAGGGCAAAATGGTCTCTGGGCGCCGGTGTGATGCCGATCTGCCGCAGCTTCTTCTCATTCGCGTAGTACCGCTCCGCAAACGTCGCATTCTGCCGCGCTCCTTCCTGCGTCCACGCAGTCTCCGCCATCGCGGGAAGACGGGGATAGAGCAGATACCCTGCCCTCTCCAGCGTCGGAATGCGCTCCGACCAGAGCGGGCATTCCAGACCGATGATCGCTTTCTGCTCCTCATTGGAGAGGTAATCCGGCAAGAGTTCCGCCTCCAGAATCTTCTTCGCATCAATCAGATAATACGGATAATCCAGATAGTAGTATGCGTTGGAGGACTGAATGATGCGGCCTCCGCGCTTCGCGAAATCCGCGAGCAGCGCATGGTCTCCCATCCACGCCTGGGCGATAAAGTTCGTCGGCAGCTTATCCCCCCGCAGCGATTCATTCCAGACCACCGCACTGCGGCCCTTCTGTTTGAGATATTCTCCGATCTGTACGACCAGCCACTGCTGCAGGGCGTTTTCATCTTTCAGGCCCAGCTCTTTGATTTTCTTCTGGCAGTCCGGGCAGGCGCGCCAGTGGCTCTTGCACGCCTCGTCGCCGCCGATATGCACCACCGGATACGGGAACAGCTCCATGATCTCGTCGAGGATATTGGTCAGGAAGGTAAACGTCTCCTCCCGTCCCGCGCAGACGAGATTTTCAAAAATGCCTCCCCGCGTCTCCACTTTAAATGGCCCGTCAATCGGCTCTCTCTGTCCGTTCTCTCCCTCCACCGCGCAGGCGTATTCCGGATAGGCCGCCAGCATGGCGCTCTCATGTCCTGGAATCTCGATCTCCGGAATCACCTCGATCCCCCGCGCCTTTGCGTAAGCGACGATGCGCCGCACCTGTTCCTGGGTAAAATAGCCTCCCTGCTCCTCCGGCTCCTGAATATCCCCGAAGTGCGCTATCTCTCTCTGGCTGCCGATCTCGGTCAGCTTCGGATAGCGCCGGATTTCCACCCGCCATCCCTGATCATCCGCCAGATGCCAGTGCATCCGGTTCAGCTTGAAGTACGCCGCCGCATCGATCAGCTTACAGACATCCTCCTCCGGCAGAAAATGACGCGAAGAATCCAGCATCCATCCGCGGTGCATAAAGCGCGGACGATCCGTGATCTCCATGCAGGGAATCGCGTCTCTGAACTGCAGGCGCAGCTGCTCCAGTGTCGTCTGCGCATAGAGAAGTCCCTTTGCGCTTCCCTCCATGGTCAGCGCCTTCTCACTCAGCTTCAGCTCGTATCCTTCCTCCCCGAACCGGTCGCTCTCCGTGCGCCGGATCTCCCCGTCTCCCAGGCGGCAGATTCCCTCCCGGCGCACTACCTTTTCCGGATACGGCACCAGATGCAGTACATTCTGTTCTATCATAACGTTCTCCTATTTACGGCGTTTTCTTATGCCCCGCCGCAGTGTTTCTCTACTCCTTGCCACAGCATTTCCTACGTCCTGCCGCAGTGCTTTCCAACTGCGCTCTCTGACGCGCTGTTCTTATCTGTTCTCAGCCAGATACGCCAGCTCAGCGAGCCGGACCGCCCCCATGATTCCCTGATCACCGCCCAGACTCGCCGGAACGATGTAGGAATCCAGATCGTGCAGGGCGGGCGTGTCGTAGTAATCGTTCAGGAATTCCAGCACATCCCTGCGGATCAGTGGGAAGAGCTGCTCCTGATGCATCACGCCGCCGCCCAGAATGATTCTCTCCGGTGAGAGAATCAGAATGAAATTCGCGATCGCCTCCGCCAGATAGCTGGCCTCCAGTTCCCAGACACGATTGTCATCCGCCAGCTGCGCCGCCTTTTTGCCCCATCTCTTTTCAATGGACGGGCCGCTCGCCAGTCCTTCCAGACACCGCGCGTGACTCGGGCAGACACTCGCTCCCGGATCGTCCTGCCGCAGTCCCACCAGAATATGGCCGGCCTCCGGATGGAGCATCCCGTGCACCATCTGTCCGTTGCAGTAGATCCCCGCGCCGACGCCGGTTCCCACTGTCAGATACAGAACGTTCCGCAGCCCCTTCGCCGCGCCGTACGTCACCTCGCCGAGGCAGGAGCCTCCGACGTCCGTATCCATTCCGATCGGCAGATGCAGTGCGTCCGCAAATGCTTTCTCGATATTAAAGCCCCGCCATGCCAGTTTCGGCGTCTGCAGAATCGTCCCGTACGTCGGAGACTCCTTCACAACATCGACCGGGCCGAAGGCCCCGATCCCCAGAGCCGCAATATCTTTATCCTTAAAATACTCAATCAGCTCCGGAATCGTCTCCTCCGGCGTTCTCGTCGGGAAACTCTGCTGCTCCAGAATCTCCCCTTTTTCATTTCCAATCGCGCAGACCATCTTGGTCCCGCCCGCTTCCAGTGCTCCGAATCTCATCATTACCTCCCTGTTTTCCGCCCTGTCACCTTACCCGCGCCGCCTGCCCAAAGAACCCGGCTGCCGCAGTCCGCTCTGTTCCATCGGCCGTCACTTTGCCTGCGCCACCTGATCGAAGAGCTCCGAGCAGGCGATCGTGCAGCTGTGCGGCACCGTCTCGCTCTGGATTTTCCCCGCGCGGACACACTCGATCATTTCCCTGATCTCATAAATGAATCCGTTTTTCGTTTTGCTGTCTATGAAGTGTTCGACAGGCCTTCCCTGCACATCATAGAGAAAGGCCTCGCTCGCATAGTGCATGGACGGCAGGACGACCATCCCCTGATCTCCTCCGACTATCAGCCGGGTCTCCACCGGAGCGGCAAATGTCGCCGTCAGAGAGGCCGTCGCCTGCGGGAACCGCAGAATCACATGATCCGTCAGATCCGAGCCCGTCTCCTCCCAGAGCACCGAAACCTCTGCGCTCTGCACGGGATCTGTGATCATCCATGTCATGATTTCATATGCATAGACGAGAATGTCGTGAGCGGCTCCGCCTCCGTGCTCCGCCTTGTGGTAACGGTTCTCCGCCCCGTCCGGCGCGCGGAAACCGATCATCGCATCCCCCACCCGGGGCGTTCCGATTCTGCCCTCCTCAATCCAGCGCTTTGCCTGCTGCAGCGCTGGCAGAAAACGGCTCCACATCGCCTCCATGACGAAAATCCCCAGCTCCTTCGACCGCGCAAATACCTCCTTCGCCTCCGCGCTGTTCATGAACATCGCCTTCTCGCACAGCACCGGCGTGCGGTAGTCGAGGCACAGCATGGTCAGCCGATAGTGATCGTTTGGCAGTACCGCAATGTAAACGCCGTCCGGCTTCTCCTTCTGCAGCATCTCCTCATAGGAATCGTACGCCGCCGGTATACCGTTTCTGTCGGCAAACGACTGCGCCCGCTCCGCAGACTTGCTGGCCACCGCCACAACCTCAGCGCCGCAGACACCGCTCTCATCCAGCTCCCTGACCGCATCGCAGAACTTATTCGCGATGCCGCCCGCTCCCATTACTGCAAATCTGAACTTCGCCCCACTGTTCTCCATACTCTCCTCCTCCTGAATTTACCCTTGCAGCCGGAATCAGATCCCCGATTCCGGCGTCTCCCTCTGAAGCCGCAGCCTATCTGCTGCTGTATGGGCAGAACGCCGCACTGGCGGTCTCTGCCGTGCGATTCCGGATGGAATCGCAGAAACAGGCAGCGCGCCGCCGCTTCTGCCGCAGTGCCCTGCCTGTCGCCTTCTTCTGCCACTAACCCACAATTCTTCTCTTTAAATACCGCATTGCATACCACCCCTGCAGGTATCTCTCCCGCAGCGCGCAGTATTTGTCCGCCATGCTGATCAGCACGCTCTCCCTGCAGTGAGGGATATGCGTGAGTGTCAGCGGCCACATATGAGAATAGATAATGTCCCGCTCCCGCTCCGTCAGCTCGTAGAACTGCTCGGCGTTGCGCAGGGCGATCTCCGGGTGTTTCGTGCCGTGCTCCCACGCGCTCCTGCCGCTCTCCTGAATATTGTACAGGTAAAAGTCGTGCAGCATCGCACCGCGCGCCAGCACCTGCTCATCCACCTGTACATGCAGAAGCTGTGCCAGCAGATACGCGTGCTCCGCAACGCTCACGCTGTGGTCGTACGTGTTGCAGGAACCGTGCTGCGGAAATTCCCTCATCGCCAGAATCCTCGGATCTCTCTTCATGGACTCCAGCGTCTCGGTAAATCCGGCCGTGTCCCCGCCCTCCTGAATCGTCTCTTCGTCCCTCATGCGCAACCCCTTTCTGCGGCGAACCCAGCCGCGGCCTTCCTCCCTTTCGCTCTGTGAACAGATCACTGCCGCCTCCCTCCGGAGACCGGCAGACTGTCTCAGCGTGTGAACATCATCCCCCCGTATTCACTCTCATCCTAATATTTCATTATACGATTTGTTTATGAAAAAACCATGTCTTTTTCTTAAAAAGATATGTCTTTTGTATAACAGTTCAGCCAGCCGAGAGTAAGCGGAGCAAATCGTGCTTGCACGAATTTGTGCCGCTTGCTTCCGGCTGAGGGAGCGCCCGATCATGAGCAAAGGCAGCCGCGAAGCGGCGGA
>JAUNGV010000100.1:4149-6086 GCA_030524225.1 Eubacteriales bacterium | reverse complement strand
ACCTCTGTTTTACTTAAATCACTGCGCCAGATACCATACTTATTAACATCGAAAATCATTTCCCAAACCTTATGAATATCGGAATCGATAATCTCTTTTATATTTGAAACAGCCATTCTTGCACTTCCTTTCAAATTCCGGGAAATATTGGATGTACTCGGTGCAGCGGGATAGGACGGCGTTTACCGCTTGCTTCTATAATGTATCATTTCGTTCCTTACATCCGGTATTATGCGAAATATTGTACTATATTTTGACTCTATTCTCAATGACAATCTTAGCAGAAGCGGGAGTATCCCTCGCTTTCCTCGCTTTCAGCTCGGTCAATTCTTGTTTGCGACTTTACGACACATGAGTATCGGTGCATGGGATCAAATATTGGATTTGATCAAAAAGGAAGATTCATGTTATAGTAAATGATTGAGTTATACGAAGAAAAACAACAATGTGCCGAATGGGAGAAAACATGACAGAGTATCAGAGCCAAGAACTTGAAAACCACCTGCAGACCATAGATGAAAACGGTCCCGCGCCGGAAACGGAGCCGGAAAGACAATACTATTTTATCAAAAAAACGAGAGCCATAATTTCGGCATTATCACAACAGCTGGGCCGCCCGCTTTTCTATGTATCCGCAACGTTCGGGTGTCAGATGAATGCTCGCGACTCGGAGAAGCTCGCAGGAATTCTGACCGCCGTCGGGTTTACCAGAACGGAGTCGGAAGAGGCCGACTTCGTGATCTATAATACCTGTACCGTGCGCGACAACGCCGATCAGCATGTCTACGGCAGACTCGGACGGGTCAGCCATTATAAAAAGGCGAATCCGCAGATGAAGATTGCGCTCTGCGGCTGTATGATGCAGGAGAAGTCCGCCGTTGAGAAGGTCAAAAAGAGCTATCCCTTCGTCGATCTGATGTTCGGCACGCATAATCTGTTCCGTTTTCCGGAATATCTGTTCCGCCTGTATGATACGGGCAAAAAGGTCACGGAAATCTGGAATGCCGAGGGCGGAATCGTGGAGGAACTGCCGATCGACCGGGAATTTCCGTTTAAATCCGGCGTCAACATTATGTTCGGCTGCAATAATTTCTGCAGCTACTGCATCGTTCCCTATGTGCGAGGGCGGGAGCGCAGCCGCAAGCCGCAGGAAATTCTGCGGGAAATCGAGCGTCTGGCTGCGGACGGCGTCTCCGAGGTCATGCTTCTGGGACAGAATGTAAATTCCTACGGCAAAAATCTGGAAGAGCCGGTTTCCTTTGCACAGCTGCTCGAGGCGGTCTGTCAGATCGATGGGATCCGGCGCGTCCGCTTTATGAGTTCTCATCCAAAGGATCTCTCCGAGGAGCTGATCCAGACGATGAAACGCAATCCCAAGGTGGCGCGGCACCTGCATCTTGCCATGCAGTCCGGTTCGACACAGATCCTGCAGCGCATGAACCGGCGCTACACCAAAGAGCAGTTCGTCGCGCTGGCACAGCACATTCGGGAGGAGATTCCGGATATGGCGATCACGACGGATATTATCGTTGGTTTCCCCGGAGAAACTCCTGCAGATGTGGACGAGACGATCGACGTGATTCGCAAGGTGCGTTTTGACAATGCGTTTACCTTCATTTACTCCATGCGCAGCGGCACTCCGGCGGCGCAGATGGAGCAGGTGCCGGAGCAGGAGAAGCACGAGCAGTTCGACCGCGTTCTCGCCGAAGTACAGAAATGCGCCAGAGAGCAGGCCGCCCGCTGGACAGGAGAGGTCATGGAAGGCCTCGTGGAAAGCGTCAACGAACACGATCCCTCCTACGTCACAGCCCGCCTCTCCAACAACATGCTCGTCCACATCAAAGGTGACGCCTCCATGATAGGCCAATACCACCAGATCCACCTGGACGAATGCAAAGGATTTTACTACTTTGGCACAATAGAGCCGTGCACTCCTG
>JAUNGV010000100.1:0-4049 GCA_030524225.1 Eubacteriales bacterium | reverse complement strand
AATAAGGAAACGAACCATATGACAACACAGATCAATCCATCGGGTCTTTCCCCGATGATGCAGCATTATTTAAAAACAAAAGAGGAGTATCCCGACTGCATTCTTTTTTACCGGCTCGGGGACTTCTATGAGATGTTCTTCTCAGACGCGGAGACGGCGGCGCGGGAGCTCGATCTGACGCTCACCGGCAAGAGCTGCGGCATGGAAGAGCGCGCGCCGATGTGCGGCGTTCCATATCACGCTGTGGACACCTATCTGACTCGCCTCGTCTCCAAAGGGTACAAAGTCGCGATCTGCGAGCAGATGGAGGATCCGAAACAGGCGAAGGGCATCGTGCGGCGGGAGGTCATCCGTGTCGTCACCCCCGGTACCAATACGGATATGCAGTCGCTGGAGGACGGAAAAAACAATTTTATCTTCTGTGTCTGTTACGGACAGGGCCTCTCCGGAATCGCCGCCTCCGACATCTCGACCGGCGAATTCTATGTGACGGAGGTGGACGAGCCGAAAAAGATTCTGGACGAGATCATGAAATATTCCCCCGCGGAGCTGGTCTGCAACGAAGCGTTCACGGTGAGCGGCGTCGATCTGTCTGATCTTCGGGACCGCTTTTCCGTTTTTGTCAATCCGCTCGACGCGCATTATTTCGACGAGGAGAGCGCACAGAACCTCCTTCTTTCCCATTTCCACACGGCCTCTCTGGTCGGCATCGGCGTGGAGGATTTCGCTGTCGGCGCGGTGGCTGCGGGCGCTCTGCTCCGGTATCTCTATGATACCCAGAAGAACACGCTCTCCAATATCACCCACATCACGCCCTATGTGACGGGGCGCTATATGCTGCTCGACAGCTTTACACGGCGCAACCTCGAACTGACGGAGACGCTGCGCGAGAAGCAGAAGAGAGGATCGCTTCTGTGGGTGCTCGACAAGACGAAGACCGCAATGGGCGCGCGGCTTCTCCACCGCTTCATCGAGCAGCCGCTGATCCATGCGGAGGAGATCAGACGCAGACAGGATGCGGTGCAGACACTCTGTGAACATGCGGTCGACCGTGACGAACTCAGAGAGTATCTCGCGCCGGTTTACGACCTCGAACGGCTGATGACGAAAATCACGTATCTGAGCGCCAATCCCCGGGATCTGCTCGCATTCAAGAATTCTCTCGCCATGTGCGCGCCGATCCGCGCCGCGCTGCAGGAATTTTCGGAGGGCGCGCTCGGCGAACTCCGGGAGAGCCTTGATGATTTTGAGGATCTCGTTTCTCTTCTCACACAGTCGATCGAGGAGGAGCCTCCGATTGTGATCCGCGAGGGCGGCATTATCAAATCCGGCTTCAATGAAGATATCGATCGGCTCCGGGAAGCGCGCACCAAGGGCAAAACGTGGCTGATGCAGCTCGAGGAGGAAGATCGCGCCCGTACCGGAATCAAGAATCTGAAAATCAAATACAACAAAGTGTTCGGCTATTATTTTGACGTCACCAATTCGTACAAATCCCTCGTGCCGGACGACTATGTGCGCAAACAGACGCTGACCGGTTCGGAGCGCTACACGACGCAGCGGCTCAAGGAACTGGAGGACACGATTCTGAACGCGGAGGACAAGCTCAACACGCTGGAGTACGATCAGTTCTGTCAGATCCGCGACCACATCGGCGCACAGGTGACGAGGATCCAGAAGGCGGCAGGAGCGCTGGCTCTCCTTGATGTATTCTGCTCCCTTTCTCTCGTGGCGGAGCGGAACGGTTATGTCCGCCCGCAGCTCAACGACAAAGGAGTGCTTCATATCGTCGGAGGCCGCCATCCCGTTGTGGAACAGATGATTCCGGGAGACTTCGTCTCAAACGACTGCTTTCTGGACAATAAAAAGAAGTGCATCGCGATCATCACCGGCCCGAATATGGCCGGTAAATCGACGTATATGCGCCAGTGCGCCCTGATTGTTCTGATGGCGCAGATCGGCAGCTTTGTCCCCGCCTCCGAGGCGGATCTGTGCGTGGTTGACCGGATTTTCACCCGGGTCGGAGCCTCGGACGATCTGGGCAGCGGGCAGAGCACCTTTATGGTGGAGATGAACGAGGTGGCGAATATCCTGCGCAATGCGACGCCGAGGAGCCTTCTGATTCTCGATGAGATCGGCCGGGGCACCTCGACCTTCGACGGTCTCTCCATTGCATGGGCCGTGATCGAGCACATCAGCAATAAAAAGTACCTCGGCGCCAAAACCCTTTTTGCCACGCATTACCACGAGCTGACAGAGCTTGAGGGCAAGATGAACAACGTGACGAACTACTGCGTCGCCGTCAAGGAAAAGGGAGACGATATCGTGTTCCTGCGCAAAATCGTGCGCGGCGGCGCGGATAAGAGTTATGGCATTCAGGTGGCCAAGCTCGCCGGAATTCCTGATATCGTGATCGACCGCGCCAAGGAAATCGTGCGCGAGCTCTCAGACAACGACATCACGGAGAAGGTGCAGCGCATCGAGGCAAACACCTCCACACAGGCGAAGGTGCGCCACTATGATGAAGTTGATCTGGCGCAGATGTCTCTGTTCGACACGACGTCGGATGAGGTGGTATTAAAGGAACTCAAGGAGATCGACATCACGAATCTGACGCCGATGGACGCCCTCAACACCCTCTACAAGCTGCAGAACCAGCTGAAAAACCGGTGGAGCGCGCAGAAGAACACATAAAAAGAACACGTAGTAAATGCACAAGGAAGCTGAAAGGCTGAAAGAAATAAAAAACAGAAAGAAAGGAATGGACTGCGTATGGAGATTCATGTGCTGAGTCAGGAGACAATCGGCCGGATCGCCGCCGGAGAGGTGGTGGAGCGGCCGGTCAACGTCGCCAAGGAACTGATCGAGAATTCCATTGACGCCGGGGCAACCGCCATCACTGTGGAGATCCGCGACGGCGGGCAGTCTCTTCTGCGGGTAACGGACAACGGCTGCGGGATAGAGCCGTCACAGATTCACCGCGCGTTTCTGCGCCACGCGACGAGCAAGATCACGGATGAAAACGATCTGACCCGCCTGACGAGCCTTGGTTTTCGCGGAGAGGCGCTGGCGAGTATTGCTGCTGTCGCGCAGGTCGAGATGATCACCAAGGTGCGGGAATCCCTGACCGGTATCCGCGCCGCCAACGACGGCGCGCTCTCCCTGACGCGGAATGCTTCATCAGAAAACGGTCTTTACGGCGCGGACGATTCGCGTTTTTATGATTTGGCGGGAGGACAGGCCGATTCTCCCTCGGACGGCCTTTCTGTGCAGGAGATCGGCGCACCGGACGGTACCTCTGTGATCGTACGCAATCTTTTTTATAACGTTCCTGTACGCAAAAAGTTCCTGAAACAGCCGCAGACAGAGGCAGGCTATGTGACTGATCTGATCGAGCGGCAGGCACTCTCGCACCCTGATATTTCCTTTCACTACCGCGTCAACGGCAAGGAAAAGCTCCACACCTCCGGAAACGGACAGCTCAAGGAGCTGATCTACCGGATTTACGGAAGGGAGACTGCAGCAGCTCTCCTGCCTGTTTCTTATACCGGAGAGGGATACACGGTTTCGGGACTGATCGGCCGCCCGGAGATCTCCCGCGCAAGCCGCAGCTTCGAGACGTTTTTCATCAACGGTCGGATGCTGCGCAGCGACATTCTCTCCAAGGCACTCGAGGAAGGTTACGGAACAGACCTGATGAAGCACTGCTTTCCGTTTGCGGTGCTGCACCTGACCATGCCGCCCGGCGAGCTGGACGTCAATGTCCATCCCACCAAGATGGAGGTGCGGTTCTCTGATCCGCAGGCGGTTTATGCCGCTCTCAAAGCTGCCGTGCGCCAGTCGCTCCACGGCAAAGAGCTGATTCCCGCCGCCTCGCTGTTAAGCGAGAGGGAGCAGCGGCAGGAGAGAGCGCGCCGGGAACAGGAGGCGCAGGCGGCTGACCCGCTGCGTCATACAGAGCCGTTTGAGGCACGGCGGGAGACGGGACGGAGTGCGACTACGCCGTTCTCTGCGGCAGCCCCGCGCCATACAGATTCGCAACCAGATCC
>JAUNGV010000021.1 GCA_030524225.1 Eubacteriales bacterium | reverse complement strand
TATGCGATGAAACCAACTGTCTACTGGATTCAAATCGGCCGTGAATAGTAACAATGTGATTTCGAAATATGAGGCGGTGATCTGCGCAGGGTATTCCGAGCCGGAGGCAGCAGTAGCACAGATGGTAGAGGAACTGCAGGCAGCGGGAATTGAACGTATTATCGAAGAGGCTTCTTCACAGATTGCAGAGTGGAAAGCAGGGCAGTGAGTCAATTCCGGGAAGAAGACAATCTGTGAGGCAGAGTGTAGAGAGCGGTTTCCTGAATCAGGAAAACCGCTCTTTCAGAGAGGAGATGCCATGCAAAAGAAAATAAAAGAAATCAGGAAATATCTTCCGATCTATCTCATGCTCCTTCCGGGGACGATTTATCTGCTAGTGAATAATTATATCCCGATGAGCGGCATGATAATCGCGTTTAAAAATATTGATTTTGGAAAGGGAATTCTTCGGAGCGACTGGGTTGGACTGAAAAATTTCGAGTATTTATTTCGCACGCCGGACGCTTTTCGGATTACCAGAAATACACTGCTCTATAATGTGGGGTTTATTGTGGTGAATCTGGTTGTTGCAGTTTTGTTTGCGATTCTTTTGAGTGAGATCCGATCCAAAAAGCTGGTAAAGATCTATCAAACGGTTATTCTACTCCCATTTATGATTTCCATGGTCATTGTCAGCTATCTGGCTTATGCGTTTCTGGCAAGTGATACGGGATTGCTCAACAGTGTGATTACCTTTTTCGGAGGGCAGGAGATTTCGTGGTACACCGAAGAAAAGTACTGGCCGGTGATATTGGTTCTGGTCAACTGCTGGAAAATGGCAGGGTATGGAACAGTGATTTATCTGGCTTCCATACTGGGAATAGACCGCTCTCTTTACGAGGCGGCTTCTGTGGATGGCATTACGAAGCTGCAGGAGATCCGCTACATCACACTTCCGATGATTAAACCAACGATTATCACGATGGTACTGCTCAATGTCGGACGAATCTTCTACTCTGATTTCGGACTGTTTTATCAGGTACCGATGAATTCCGGTGCGCTGTTGAATGCAACGAACACGATAGATACTTATGTGTACCGAGGGCTGATTACGCTTGGGGATATCGGAATGTCGTCAGCAGCGGGCGTGTACCAGTCACTTGTCGGATTCGTTCTGGTACTGGCTGCTAACTGGCTGACACGCAAATACAGCAGTGAGAATGCGCTGTTCTAGGAAAAGGGGGCAAAGAGATGCGAGCAAGAGAGATCAAATATCAGGTGATTTGTAATTTGATTATGGGACTGGCCGCTGTGGTTACGGTTTTGCCGTTGATTCTGCTGGCTGTATCCTCCCTGACACCGAATCAGGACATTACTCTGTATGGTTATTCCTTTTTCCCGAAAAGCATCAGTCTGGAGGCGTATGCTTATATCTGGAATGAGAGGGCACAGATTTTTCGGGCGTATTTTATTACGATCCTGGTGACGGCGGTGGGAACGGGGATTGGACTGAGTATTTCCGTGCTATATGCCTATGCGCTGTCGCGGCCGCATTTTCCGGGGAAACGTTTTTTCAGTTTTTTCATCCTCTTTACGATGCTTTTTAACGGAGGGTTGGTGCCAACGTATATTATGTACACAAGATATCTGCATCTGAAAAACACAATCTTCGCCCTGATTATTCCGGCGCTTCTGATGAATGCATTCAATGTCATTCTGATCCGGAGTTATTTTCAGAATAATGTGCCGCAGTCTCTGATCGAAGCGGCCAAAATAGACGGGGCGAGTGAATTTCAGGTTGTGCGGAAGGTGGTGGTTCCCATGAGCAAGCCGATTATCGCGACGATAGGTTTGTTTATCGGTGTGGCATACTGGAACGACTGGATGAACGGTTTGTATTATATCACGGATGAAGAACTGTACAGTATTCAGCAGATTCTGAATAATATGCTGAAAAACATCGAATATCTGTCCAAGAATGCGACAGCTGCGGTCAAATCGACTTCTCTGGCGGGGACGCTGCCAGCAGCTACGGTCAGAATGGCCATTGCAATGATCGGCCTGCTGCCGATTCTGGTAATTTACCCGTTTGTGCAGAAGTATTTCGTCAAGGGAATTTCACTCGGAGCCGTGAAAGGCTGACAGCCTCCCGGAGAACCGCTATTTCTTCACGCCCGCGGGTGCTGTGCCGGACGGGATGAGCTTTGTCTTTTGACGGTACTGCGACGGGGTGATTCCATATTGTTTTTTAAACACGTTTTGAAAATAGGACTGGCTGGAGAAGCACAGATAGCTGCTGATTTCAGCCAGACTTTTTTCGCTGTGGGTCAGAAGGCTTTTGGCCTCTTCCAGTTTACAGCGCATCATATAGGCGCCCATGTGGATGCCGAGTTCGCTTTTGAAATGCTTCATCATATAGGAACTGCTGCGGTTGACATGTGCCGCGGCATCCTCGACAGAGATTGATTCATTGGTGTGGCTGCGGATATAACTCATGCACTGATAGACATCGCGCGAGATCCCCTCCGGAATCTGAGATATCCCGGAGCGCCGGCAGAAATCCATGATCATGACGTACTGGAGCTGATGGATTTCGTCGATCGTTTGCAGGCGTTCACATTCCTGAATATAGTAATCGACCAGCAGGTATGTCTTTTCCACGTCACAGCCTCCGGGAATCGCGCCCAGTATTCCTGCTTTGACGGCGGTGGAGATAAAGATGTTTTTGGAGTGTCGGAGAGGAGTCTGAGCCATTTTACCCTCCTGGAGGGCGAGCCGGTCCGCGTGCAGGAAGCGCTTGAGTTTTTCGGGATCCCCCTCCTTGATCAGCTGATACAGCTCCAGTTCGAAGTAGTAGGTATTGCCTGCAGTTCCCTCTTCCTGTGCGCTGAGTGAATTGCGCAGCTGGCGGGATTCGTTTTTCTGAATCAGGCTCTCGTCCTGTGAAAGGAGTGTTTCGATACGGCCTTCCTTATGATTGAGAAGCTGGTGGAAGAACAGCAGATAGTGGGCGAACTGTACATGGCTGATTCTTGGAACAGAGCAGAGAATCTCGGAAAACTGTTCATGGAACCGGATCGGGAGGGAAAGCTCTCTCATAAATTGGCGTACAATCTGGTCGGTTACCGGAATATTGAAGCAGGGGCCGAGAAAAATATCATACCCGGTATTTTCCACATGAATACGCCCGTACTCGATGTCCGGCGAATCCCCGCAGAAGCAGGGATTCTGCGCAAGCGAGATATCAAAGAGATCCCGGTGATAATCAGAAGAAAAAGAGAGCATTTCGCCGAGAGACGAGTACAGGGAATTGCCGTCTTTGGTCAGGCTGATCAGAATATTGGTTGCTTCAAAGAAATTTTTACACAGGGAAACATAATCCATGGCAGCGAAATCCTTTCCGAAGTTGGAAGAGAGGTGTTTACGGGGGTGAGCGTATCGCTGCAGGACCGGTTCCTGACTGTGTTCGTGGTCCCTGTAGGAGCCGGGCCTGCGGCTTGTCTGTTATATGTTTAGTATAAATCTCTGATTTTATAAAAGACAAGAACGAAATTTACAATCGCAGAAAGAATTTTGCAATATGCTGGAAGTGGGCGATGATATGATGCAGGAAGTGCGGGAGATCGGAAAAGCGGCAGCACAGAAAGAGAAGGCCGGAAATTCCCGCACCGGAAAACGAGACGGGACAGAGGGAGGCACGAAAGTGAGAGAGCATATCAGGATTCATAAGACGGAGCCGAATCAGGGAAGTTTGAATTATTCTCATCTGCTGGATGCGCCGGCAGGAAAACGTGGTTTTGTAACCGCAAGGAAAGGACATCTTTATTTCGAGGACGGAACACGGGCGCGTTTTTTTGGATTTAACGTGGCGGCGCGTTCCAATACGCCGGATCATGAGACAGCGGATAAGCTGGCGGAGCGCTTTGCGAGTATGGGCGTTAATATCGTCCGCCTTCATGCAGCGGATGCCCCGATGGGGGAGGAGGCGGGCAGCTGGAGCAGCTGCAGGGAGACTCCTCTGCTGCACTACGGTGCAGGAACCAGCAGGGAGTTCGGAGAAGAGGGACTGGAGCGGTTCGACTATTTTACCGCACGCCTGAAAGAGAGAGGAATTTATCTCCACATTGATCTTATCGTCGCGCGGGAATTTGTACCGGGAGACGGCCTGGATTATCCAGGGAAG
Organism: Eubacteriales bacterium; assembly: GCA_030524225.1. Lineage (GTDB taxonomy): Bacteria > Bacillota > Clostridia > Lachnospirales > Lachnospiraceae > CAG-791. The sequence continues at coordinate 40,095 of JAUNGV010000021.1, read as the reverse complement.
GTGCCGTCCTGCATGAAACGGTACTGCATGTACAATGAGCGGCTCATTCAGCTGCAGAAAGAGTATGCGAAGGCGCTGCTGTGTCATGTCAATCCTTATACGGGGCTGGCGCTGATTGACGATCCGGCGGTGGTGACGATACAGATCAACAATGAGGACAGTGCGATCAAGGGGAATATGGGAGGCGACGCGGGAGAGGAAATGAGCCTCTATCGGAAGGAGGTACAGGAGCGCTTCAATCATTTCCTTCTTATGAAATACCATACCAGAGAGAGGCTCAGAGAGGCGTGGACGCACGAAGGCTTCTGTGCGCTGCGCGAGGATGAGGACCCGGCAGAGGGGAGCGTGCGCGGCATTGAGGGCAGTTTTTATCAGCCGCTCAACGATCCGGCAGACCAGTGGGACAAGGAGGAGAGTCCGGCGAGATACGCGGACTTCATGGAATTCGGAATTTACACCAATCGCAGATTTTACCGGGAGATGAAGGACTATCTCCGCTCGCTGGGCGTCAGAGTGCCGATCGTGACGAGTAATCTGATCGCGGGGGCGGCTGACGTATACGGTCATACAGACGGGGATCTGATGGAGAACAACAGCTATTTCAATCACCCGCTTCTGCCCGTCCGGGACAATACGTATCTGGTCGCAGGGCCGGTCGAATATGTTTCTGCGAATCCGCTGACGATGCAGAAGGGAGTCGGGGCGATGTCAACGACTCTTCTGAGTCTGGCGTCTGTGGCAATTGTAAAGGGAAAGCCGTTCATGCTCAGCGAATGGAACGAGTATGGAGAACATCCGTTTCACTCCACCTCCCTGGTGCAGACGGTTGCCTACGCCTGCCTGAATGACTGGGATGGACTGATTCTCTATAATCACCATACCTCGGAGAACTGGGATGATCAGCCGGCGGATGAGATCAGGAATATTTTCGATGTCTACAACGATCCGGCGGTTATTTGCCAGTGGGGATTTATGGCGTCCCTGTTTCTGAAAGGACTGGTGTCTGCCGCGCAGCGCTGTGTGGACATCGTATACACACAGAATGATTTGAGGACGCTGCCGGAATTTCATTCGATGCCTATGATGTTCTTTCCCTATATTACGGCGGTAAGAAACGTATTTCTGGACGGGGGAGAGATCTATCAGGGGGATGCGGATGTCGCAGTGAATGCGGGATTTCTGAACGGAGCCGATCTCTCTGCGGCGCAGCGCGGCGTTTATTACGCATGGTCCGAATACCGGGATGCGATGAGACGCTGCCGTGACGGATACCGTCTGAAAGCGGCGGCGGCAGGGGCGAGAGAACTGGAGCATGGTGTTTATCTGGGGGAAAGCGCGCTTGTATTTGATCAGATCCGGGAGACGGCCTGCGGCGGTGATTACAGGAAATTTGCAGAAATCATGGATTTTGCGATGAAGGAGTGGGGCGTGATGCCGCAGGAGACGGGATATGTCGATGGGGTTCTCGTCTCCGATACGGGAGAAATCAGATTTGATCCGGAGTACGCCCGGTTTCAGATCCGGACACCGTACTGCGGCTATTTCAGCGGAGCGCCGCAGGAGTGGATTGATCTCTCGGACAAAGTCAGGATACGGTCGGAGAACGGGAGGATTACGGCGGCGCTGATTGCACGGAATGAGGAAGCGCTGGAGGGAGCGGAGGAATATATTCTGACCGTCATGGGAGAGACCGGAATGGACGGGACGACTTATGAGCCGGGAATGGAGTTCATGGGCAGCTCTTTTACGGCGGTGAAGTTCATGGGGAAGCTGTATGCGGAGACGCTGCAGGGGAGTATAGCAGTAAAGGCGCGGAGCGCACGGCTCGAATCACTCAGTCCTGTGGGGGAGGTACTGGCGCAGGTAAAGGGAGAGCAGCGCGGAGAGGAAGTGGTGTTTACCCTGGACGGCGGCGTTCCGGGAATTCAGTACCGGATCACCCTGTAGGCCGGCCTGCTGCGGAAAATGCTTTGGAAGGGAGAAAGTTATGAAACTGGAAAGAAAGAAGCAGGAGAGCGAGCGGCTGTACAGGTTCTCGGAGGAGGGAAACAGCTGCGTGATCGGAAGTCCCGAAACGCCGAGGCACTGGTACAATTATTTGTGGAATGATGACAGGTACTGCGCGCAGGTCTCGCAGATCGGACACGGACGCAGTTATTATCTGAGAGAAAACGCGGATATGTGCATGGTGAACCGGGATGATGCCCGATACGTGTATTTGCGGGACGAGACGGACGGGAGCTGCTGGAATATCGGAAAAGGGCCGCTCAATGAAGAGGTGGAGGAGTACAGCTGTACGCACAGTATCGGCTATTCTCTTCTTCGCTCCCGCAGAAATCAGATCGAGGCGTCATGGAGAATTTTTGTGCCGAAGGAGGGATTCCACGAGGTCTGGACGATCAAACTCCGTAATACCGGCAGAAAGCAGCGGCAGATCAGCGTGTTTCCGGCGGTCAGTTTCTATCTGGAGGGGTTCCGCTATCCCAGGTATTATGAGATGTATCGCTGTATGGAGACACGGTTTGAGAGAGAGTTGAATGGAATATACTGTGATTCCTCACATCCTTTCGCACCGCACGGGAGGTATCATGGATTTCTGGCCTCTACAGAGCCTGTCTGGGCGTATGACGGAGATCTGGCACAGTTCTGCGGCACGTCGAATACGCTGACGCTTCCGGATGCCTCGGCGTGCGCACTGTTTCAGAGGCCTGATGTCGTGGTTTCAGGGAGAGACTGCACGAATTCAGAGGCGGCCCTCTTTATTCTGGGCGCTGCGCTGCAGCACAGAATTACCCTGCAGCCGGGAGAGGAGAGAGAGTTCCACCTGCTCTTTGGTATCAGCGAATCCTGCGAAGAGGCGGCTGCGACGCTGCAGAAATACAGGATGCCGGGGGAGCCGGAGAGGATATTCCGGGAGGCACAGGCCTGCTGTTACGGGAAGCTTTCTGCCCTTTCGATTGAAACGCCGGATGAGAAAATCAATCATATCATGAACAACTGGGTGAAAAAGCAGGCGGATTTCTGTATCGTCGGCAAGAAAGGTGTGCGGGATAATCTGCAGATTGCGGTGGGGCTTCTGAATTACCGGCAGGAGAAGGCGAAGGAGGAGATTCTCGAGTGTCTGCGTCATCAGTTTTCTGACGGTCATGCGGTGCTGACATGGTATCCGTACGATGATACCCGCTACTCAGATCAGCCGTTCTGGATTATCTGGGCGGTTTGCGAGTTGATGAAAGAAACAGGGGACTTTGATCTGCTCGGGCAGAGCGTCGCGTGGCAGGACGGAGGAGAGGCCAGTGTGCTGGAACATGTGAAGGCGGCGGTGAGGCGGCTGATTGAAGATAAGGGGGAGAACGGCCTGATCAGGATCCGGTTTGCGGACTGGAACGATGCGCTGAACGTCACCGACGATCCGGAGGCAGAGTCTGTGATGCTTTCACACCAGTTCTGCCTCGCACTGCGGGAACTGGGACGTCTGATGAGACAGACAGGAGACGATGAGTATGCTCTGTTTGCGGAGCGGGAGTACAAAACGCTGCGGGAGAGTATTAACCGGAATGCCTGGGATGGGGACTGGTATGTCAGGGCATTGAGTGCCAGGGGAGTGATCGGGTCCCGCAGCAGCCGGGGATCCCGAATTTATCTGAACGCACAGACATGGGCGGTTCTGGCGGGTGTGGCAGAGGCGGACCGGCTGGGGAAGGTACTGGATGCGGTGGACGGAATGGAACAGGACTTTGGATTCCCGCTGAATCTGCCGCCCTATGCGGCCTATGACCCGCATGTGGGGCGGATGTCCGGGATGTTGCCGGGGCTCTTTGAGAACGGAGGTGTGTACTGCCACGCCACCGGATTCAAAATTCTGATGGACTGCGCGGCAGGGCGCGCCACGAAGGCGGCACAGACGCTGCAGAAGATCATGCCTGACAGCGACGCCAATCCCTCCGCACGTTCCGGGGCGGAGCCGTATGTCTTTACGAACTGTTATGCGACCCATTCCGGATATTACGGGAAATCGTATCAGTCATGGACGACAGGAACGTCGGTGTGGGCTCTGATGGGCGTTTACGAGGGCATCATGGGTGTGAAGCGCGACTATGAGGGGCTTCGGATTCTGCCCTGTTTTCCGGCCTCGTGGGGAGAAGCGGGGATGACGAGGAGATTCCGGGGAGCAGACTATCATATTGTGATCAGCAATCCGGATCATGTGGAGAACGGACGCGCCGTTATCTGGGCGGACGGTGTCAGATGTGACTCCGATGTGCTGCCAGACTACCGGGATGGCGGGACGCACGAGATCAAAGTTGTTTTGACAAAATAATGAAATTTACAATTACGTACTATATTTTACAATAACTTTGAGAGCAGAAAAGGTATAGTGAACTTACATAAAATATCTGATTGAGCAGATTCAGGAAACGGGAGGTATCGGGAATGGCAAAGAAAAGCAATGCGCCCCGCTATGACGAAAACGGGGCAAGAAGAGTGATGCGAAAGAGAGATTATATGGCGGATTTCAGCGGTCAGCTCGCGCTGGGACTGATGGCGAATATTGTAGGTCAGCTGAATTATTTCTACACGGATAAGGTTGGGATCGCAGTGGGCAGCGTGGGCGTTGTTCTGGCGATCGCCAAAATTATCGATGCCTTTACCGATATGATTGCGGGCAATATGATCGATCATTCGCAGGGAGGGGATCACAAGTATTTTAAGTGGATGGCAAAGCTCATGGTGCCTGCGGCGATTATTGCAGTCATGATGTTTACGGTGCCGATCCAGGCCGGACAGTTCCCGGCGGTTCTCTATGCGCTGATTACCAATTTGCTGCTGTCTGCGGTGCTCTATACCTTTATTGCGACGCCGTTTGGAGCAGTCATGATCGTGAGGACGCACAGCATCAGCGAGAGAAGCAGCATGGGACTCCTGCGCGCTGTGGCCAATTACGGGGCAGGCATGATGGTTTCCGTCATGACGATCCCGATCACCAATATGCTGGGCGGAACACAGGCGGCGTGGATCAAGTACGGCGCGGTTCTCGGACTGCTGATTCTCCTGCTTCTCGGCATTTGCTGGAACAATGGGCGAAAAGCAAGATTTGCCTGCGATTACGAGGAGGATGGCGGTGCAGGAGCCTGGGAAGAGGAGGAGAAACCCGTTCCGTTTCAGGAGGCGATCCGTCTGCTCTTTGGCAACCGGTACTGGGTCATTGTCCTGCTCTTTAACCTGATCACAAGCGTTACGACAGCGATTGCCGCGTCGGGCGGAACGTATTACTGCAAATGGATTTTTGGAAACGACAACCTGGTCGGTGTGACCGGGGCAATGGGGATGGTCGCTACCGTGATCGGATTTCTGCTGTCCAAACTGATTATCACCAGACTGGGGATCAAGAAAACGATCTCCATCGGTCTGGTAGGGGCGGCACTGCTGGCGGTTGTGCGCTCCTTTATGCCCACTAATTTTATGGTGTATCTGGTAACGGGACTTCTGGGGAGCTTCGTGCAGATCCCGATGATGAGTCTGTACGGCGTTCTGACGGCGATGACGGTGGACTACAATGAGTGGAAATACGACAAAAAGCTGGTTGCGATGTCGGGCGGTGCTATCGGGTTCGGCAATAAGGTGGGCAGCGGACTGGGATCGATGCTGCTGGCGGCGTTCCTGGCAATAGGAGCGTATGATGCCACGAGGGAGGTCGCGTCCGCGTCTATGGTTTATTCCATTTACGGATTTTCCAACTATCTTCCAATTGTGATCAATTTTGCTATGTTTCTGATTTTCCGAAGGTTTGATCTGGAGGAGAAGCTGCCCGGGATGCGTGCGGAGGTTGCGCAGCGCAGAGCGGCAAAACAGCAGTAAGGGCAGTATACCGCGCAGAGGCTAGGGATTCGCACGAATGCGGATGCCGGCTTCTGCAGTTTGTGCGAACGGCGGGATGATGAGAAAAGGATAGAACTAAGAGGACTGTAAGGGGCAGGGCAAGAAAGATGAATCTTTATGATTTCCGAATAGAATACCGGGAGAATCCCAGAGGACTGATGGTGGCCAGGCCGCGCTTTTCATGGAAGATCGCGTCCGGTGAGCGCAATGTCTCCCAGAGAGCATACCGGCTGAGAGTGGTCAGCGGCGGGAAGATATTCTGGGACAGCGAAAGAAGAGAGAGCGCGCAGTCCGTTCTGGTTGAATACGCGGGGGAACCGCTGGAGGAGGAGCAGGAGTACAGAGTTTCCCTTCTGGTGGAGGACAATTACGGAAACCGGGCGGAGGCAGAAATGGAGTTTTCCACCGGGATCTGGAACAGCGGGCGGTTTCGTGCCGAAATGATCACGCATGATTTTCCTGAGGAAGAAGAGGCATGCCCTGTTTTTTCCCGGAAATTTCCGGTCAGAAATCAGGTGGTCTTTGCCGGCCTGTATGCCACGGCGCACGGTGTATACGAGGCGATCCTGAACGGAAATCGGATCGGGGATGTGCGCATGGCGCCGGGATGGACGGATTACCGGAAGATTCTTCTCTATCAGTATTACGACGTCACGCGGATGATTCAGGCGGAGAATACGCTGGAATTCACGGTGGGGAACGGCTGGTACAAGGGGATTCTGGGGTTTGACTGCCGGCCGGACTGTTACGGGACCCGGACAGGGATCTGGGGTGAACTGCATCTGCGCTATGCGGACGGATCGGAGGAAGTGATCGCCACGGACGAGAGGTGGGAGGTGCGAACCGGTCAGATCCGCTACAGTGAGATCTACATGGGGGAGACGATTGACACCGCCGCGCCGGAGAGCAGGACGGGGAGGGTTGTGATCGATACGGATTTCTGCACAGATGTTCTGACACCGCAGATCCATGAGCCGGTGAGAATTACGGAGTATCGCAGACCTGTGCGGAGTTTCACGGATCCGGAGGGGAACAGGGTCGTCGATTTTGGCCAGAACCTGACCGGAGACGTGGAACTCAGGATTTGCGGGAAGAAAGGGCAGAGAATCACGATCCGCCACGCGGAAACACTGGATCAGAACGGCGTTTTTTACCCGGATACGCTGCGTACCGCCAGATCCACGGATACCTATGTCCTGAACGGAGAGGAGCAGGTGCTGGCGCCACATTTTACCTTTCATGGATTCCGTTATATTGCCGTGGAGGGAGCAGAGCATATGGAGCCGGAGATGTTCACCGCGCGCGTTATGCACTCTGATATGAGAAAGACGGGAGAGTTTTACTGCTCCAACGAAAAGGTGAACCGGCTTCAGAACAATATCGCGTGGAGTCTGCGGGGAAATTTTCTGGATATTCCGACGGACTGCCCGCAGAGAGACGAGAGACTTGGATGGATGGGAGATGCGCAGGTGTTTTCCTGGACGGCGGCGTTCAACAGGGAGACGGCTCTGTTTTTTACGAAATGGATGCGGGATGTGGCGGCGGCGTCCTCCCTGGAAAACGGGGTTCCCCATGTGGTGCCGGATCTGCTGGGATCGTTCAGCTCCGCGGCGTGGAGCGATGCGGCTGTTGTGATTCCCTGGGTGGTGTATCAGACGTACGGTGACGTGCGGATTCTGGAGGAATCCTGGCAGTGCATGCATGAGTGGGTGGATTATATCGGGAATCATACGGATGAGAACGGTCTGTGGATGACGGGCTATCAGTACGGAGACTGGCTGGCACTGGACCGGGAGATGGGAGATAAGAGCGTGGGGGCCACTGACGTATATCTGGTGGCGAACGCCTGCTATCTCTATGTGACAGATTTGGTGGCAAAAACGGCGTGTGTACTCGGAAAAGAAGAGGAGGCGGCATATTACAGGGCGATTCGTGAGCGAACGCTGGAGTCGTTCCGCAGGGAATATTATACGGAACGGGGCAGGGTTGTCAGTGAGACACAGACCGGATGCGCTCTGTCTCTGTATTTCGGTCTGGCGAGAGGGGAGCACAGGGAGAGAATCCTGCGGACCCTCGTGACGAATATTGAAAACCATCAGAATCATTTGACAACAGGATTTGTGGGGACTCCGTACCTGTGCCATGCGCTCTCCGAGAACGGAGCGCACGAGACTGCTTCCCTGCTGTTTATGAGGGAGGATCTGCCGTCATGGCTCTATGCGGTGAATCAGGGGGCCACTACGCTCTGGGAGCGGTGGGATGCCATTTTGCCGGACGGTACTATGCAGCATCCGGGACTGAACTCCATGAATCACTACGCGAACGGTGCAATCGGAGACTGGATGTATCGGAAAATCGGGGGAATCAATCAGCTGGAGGCGGGATATCACAGAGTTCTGATCAGACCGATGCTCGTGCGGGGCATTGAGGAGGCGACGACGGCGATTGAGTCTCCGTATGGGAGAATTGTTTCGCACTGGCGCTGCCGGGAAGGAATCATACGGGTTGAGGTGAAGATCCCGGCCAATACAGGCGCGGTCATATATCTGCCGGAGCGGGCAGAACCACTCGAAACAGGGTCCGGGGAATATGTCTTCGAGTATGAGACGCAGACCTCTTTACAGGCACTGCGATTCACAATGGATTCCACGCTGGGAGAGATCATGGAGGAGGAAGAGGGACAGCGTCTGGTACAGGAGATGCTCCCGGAGATTTTCAACAGTCCGATGATTGAATATGCGAAGCGGATGACGCTGGCGGAAGGAATCAGCGCCGCGCCGGAGGTGAGAGAGGTATACGGGATTATTCTGAAAAGACTGAACGAAGGAGAAAAGGGCGGACAATAGAGCCGTGCGGGAAGGAAAGAGAGGCAGATTATGGGAAAAGTATATGAGGACAGAGAGAAAAGTCCCGGAGAGAGGGCACAGGCCCTGCTCGCGGAGCTGAGCCTGGAAGAGAAAATGGCGCAGCTGAGCTGTATCTTCCCATTCGGGGAGAACTATCAGGATATGGATCAGCTGGCAGAGGAAATGCCGTATGGAATCGGACAGGTCAGTACGCTGGAAATGCGGAGAATCGAGACGCTGGACGGGGCGGCGGCGTGGCAGAGAAGCGTGCAGGAGACGGTTATGAGGCAGAGTCCTCATCATATTCCGGCTATCTTCCATATGGAGGGACTGTGCGGACCTTTTATCCAGGAGGGAACCAGCTTTCCCTCCGGTATTGCCAGAGGCGCCGGATGGGATTCGGAACTGGAGGAGAGGATAGGCGGAGCGGTGGCTGCACAGGAAGCGGCCTGCGGGATCACACATATTCTCGCTCCTGTGCTGGACATTTCCCGTGATTCGAGAATGGGGAGACAGGGAGAGACGTACGGGGAAGATCCTGCTCTGGCCTCGGCGCTGGGGACGGCGTATACCAGAGGCGTGCAGACCACAGAGACAGGCGGCAGGAAGCCGGAGAGCGTCGCCAAGCATTTCATGGCATTTCACAATTCCCAGGGAGGAATCCACGGGACGAACAGTGATACGCCGCCGCGGCTTCTGGAGGAAATTTACGGCAGGCCGTTTCAGGCGGCAATCGCGGAGGCGGGACTGAAAGGGATCATGCCCTGCTACAATTCCATCGACGGGGAACCTGCTTCTGTCTCCCATCATCTGCTCACCGGAATACTCAGGGAGAAAATGGGCTTTGAGGGGCTTTGCATCAGCGATTATGGCGGAATCAGCAATGCCCACACAGTACAGCGTATCGGCGAGACGATGGCAGATACCGGACTCCTTGCGCTGGAGGCCGGAATGGATATGGAACTGCCCAGAGCAGTGGGATATGCGGAGGGACTCAGAGAGAAATTCTGCGCCGGAGAGGCGGATATCGGACTTTTGAACCGGACAGTGCTCGGAATTCTGGAGGCGAAATTCAGGATGGGACTGTTTGAACATCCTTTCGCGCTGGAAGGGGAATCCCTGCGTTCTTACTTTACGGGAACGGAGGCGGAATCCCTCTCTCTCCGGTCGGCGAGGGAATCCATGGTACTGCTGAAAAATGACGGAGTTCTGCCCCTGCCAGCCAAAGTCAGGAAGCTGGCGCTGATCGGGCCGCATGCGGACTGTGCCCGCAAATTTTTCGGCGGATATACCCATCTGTGCATGATGGAGTCCGTATACGCGGCTGCCAACTCGATTGCCGGAGTGGAGGAGAGCCAGGAGAGCAGGCAGATCGCGCAGGATCAGGTCAGGCGTGTGCCGGGAACTGCGATCCAATCCGATGAGGCGGAGGTGTTCGAGCGCATTCTGCACCGGCAGAAGCCGGAATGCAGAAGCCTGCTGGAAGAGCTGCGTGCCCGGGTGCCGGAAACGGAAATCATCTATGCCTACGGATACCCGATTGCCGGAAGCGATCAGAGCGGGTTTGAGGAGGCGCTCCGGGCGGTGCAGGAGGCGGATCTCGTTATCCTGACGCTGGGAGGCAAGCACGGAACCTGTTCGATGGCGTCTATGGGAGAAGGAGTGGACGCGAGCGACATCAATCTACCAGAGTGCCAGGATTACTTTATCGAGAGGGCGGCCGGATACGGCAAGCCTATGATAGGTGTCCACTTTAATGGACGTCCGGTCTCCAGTGACGCTGCGGACCGGTATTTGAGTGCGATTGTGGAGGCGTGGAATCCCTCGGAGACGGGAGCGCAGGCGGTGACGGACGTGCTGCTGGGAGCCTATAATCCGGGCGGAAAGCTGCCGGTATCCGTGGCCTATCATGCGGGACAGATTCCGATCTACTATAATCATCCCAATGGTTCCGCGTGGCATCAGCAGGAGAGCATTGGTTTTGTCAATTATGTGGATCTTCCCCATACGCCGCGATACTGCTTTGGGCACGGACTTTCCTATACCAGATTCTCCTATCGTGATCTGTGCATCGCAAAGAAGGAGATCGGAGCATCGGAAGAAACGCAGATCAGCTGTGTGGTGCAGAATACAGGAGAGAGAGAAGGAGAGGAAGTGGTACAGCTCTATTTCAGCGACTGCTATTCCAGTATGACAAGGCCGGTCAAAGAACTCGCCGGCTTCCGGCGCGTTTCTCTGCGGCCGGGAGAGAGCGTCCGCGTTGTGTTCACACTGCGGGCGAGCCAGACGGCATTTCTTGACAAGGATATGCGCTGGAAGGTGGAGAAGGGAGAGTTTGCCTTGGAGATCGGCAGTTCATCGGAGGACTGCCGTTTGCGTGGAACATTCAGAATTACGGGTGACGAGTGGATCAACGGGGCACAGAGGGCGTTTTACGCCGACACTGCGTGTGAAGAAGTGCCTCGGACAGGGAGGTAAGTATGGACAGAAGAGAGGTTGCGCGGCGAATTGCGGAGGAATCGATCGTTCTATTGAAGAATGAGGACGGACTGCTCCCCCTTCCCGCTCAGAAAAAGGTGGCTTTTTTCGGAAGGACGCAGATCAGCACGCTCTATTCGGGAAACGGCTCGGGAGGAGCCAATGTAACCGGATGCGCTTCTATTTTAGAGGAGTGTGAAAAAAACGGGATTGTTCCGGAGAAGTTGCTGAAAGGATTCTATCAGTACAAAATCGGAGAGGAGAGTGTCTCGGAGGCAGATACGTTCGACTGGACGAAGGTGAGCGAGCTGGTGAACAGCGGGGTGATGTATGAGATTTTCGGAAAGTACCGCGCTCCTCTGAAAGAGTATGAGGTGCCGGATACCCTGATTTCCCAGGCGGCGGAACAGACAGATACGGCACTGATTGTTCTGGGGAGAAATTCAGGTGGAGAGGAGTGCGACAGGCATTTAACAGAGGATTATTTCCTGACGGAGACGGAGAGCAGGCTGATGGATACCGTGTGCAGACACTTTCCGGAGGTTGTGGTCGTGCTGAATGTGAATGGCCTGATTGATCTGTCCTGGGTGGAGAACCGCCGCAGCTTGAAGAGTCTGCTGTTTATCGGAATCCCCGGAGAGGAGGGCGCTGCTGCACTCGCGCGGATTCTGACGGGAAAAGTGTGTCCGTCCGGAAAGATGGCGGTCACCGTGGCCAGGGAGTATGAGGAGTATCCGTCCGCACACCATTTCTCATGGGACAAGGAGAATCCGGAGAAGATTCTCACTTATGAGGATTACGGTCTTTCATCGGAGGCAAACGGGAGCAGGGGATTTGCGAAAAGTCCTGTCACCGTGTACCGGGAGAATATTTACGCCGGATACCGTTATTTCGATACCTTCCGGAAAGAAGTGATGATTCCGTTCGGATATGGTCTCTCCTATACGTCGTTTCAGATAGAGGTCGGAGCAGTTGCCAGAGCGCGGCGCGGCATCGAGATCTCTGTCGGAGTGACAAATACCGGAGCCGTGTCAGGCAGAGAAGTCGTTCAGGTTTATTTGTCCAAGAGAGAGTGCCAGGGGGAGGAGCGGCCTTATCAGGAATTAAAAGGATTTGAGAAAACCGCCCTTCTGGAGCCGGGAGAGAGGCAGGAGAGAACGATTCTGATTCCGTGGCGGGAACTGGCGGTTTACCGGGAAACGGAGGCGGCGTGGATGGTGGAGGCGGGAGAGTATATCCTGCGGGTCGGCAATTCCTCCAGAAATACGAAGATATCCGGTGGCTTTGCCGTTGAGGAGGATCTGCTGATCGAGCAGTGTGCCAATCGTCTCGTGATCGCGCCGTGCAATCAGGGGAAGATAGAGTTCCTGTCCCGGCAAACGGAAGGGGACGGGAAAGCGGGAGAGACGCAGAGATGCGGCGGAGAGGGAGACCGGATACCTCTTGTGATTGGGGCACAGGATCTGCCGGGGGAAGAGAGGGACGAGCCGAAGCAGCGGATCAGAGTTCCGGATCTTTCGACGGAGGAGCTCGCGGCGCTCTGCGTGGGATACGGTCCAGGAACACCCTTTGCGGCAGTGGGAGACCGGAGCGATCCGCCGACAATCTGTGACAAAGAGGGGAAACCTCTGACGACGAACAGCCATCCCACCGGGTATCAGGGCTATGTTTCACCCGCCATCGAGAGCCGGGGAATCTCCTCTGTATTTTATAAAGACGGTCCTGCCGGTATCGGGGAGATCGCATGGCCGACGGAAATGCTGATCGCCTGCTCTTTTGACAGAGAACTGTGGTATCTGTTCGGAGATGCGGTGGGGGAGGAGTGCGAGAAGCAGAAGGTGGATCTCTGGCTTGCGCCAGCGGTCAATCTCCACCGGAATCCTCTGTGCGGCAGAAATTTTGAATATTTTTCAGAGGATCCTTATCTCACGGGAGTCTGTGCCTGCGAGGTGGCGAAGGGAGTGCAGAGGAACCATCCTGTTCTTGTGTGCCCGAAGCATTTTGCCGTCAATGAGCAGGAGACGTTCCGCAGAGGGAATGCCCGCCAGAACTATGACGCAGTGGACTCTGTGCTGACGGAAAAGGCGGCGAGAGAGCTGTACCTAAAGCCGTTTGAGATGCTGGTGCGGGAAGCCGGAATTTCCTGTATTATGACGTCGTTTAATAAAATCAACGGCGTTCTGGCAGGCGGAAACAGAGATCTGTGCACCCATATTCTGCGGGAGGAATGGGGTTTTGAAGGAGCGGTGGTCACCGACTGGGGCGATATGGATGTCGTTGTGGACGGAGCAGACGCCGTTGCCGCAGGAAATGATATCGTAATGCCGGGAGGCCCGCCGGTGATCGGTCAGATTCTGAAAGGAGTGGAAGAAGGAAGAGTGACGAGGGAGGAACTGGAAAAAGCAGTGGGTCATCTGTTGGGTATGATCTCAAAAACGAAGGAAACACGGCTATGACTTTTCCCCTCTCCGTGGTACAATGGCAGGAACGGAAGCAGAACGGAGAGAAGGCCTGAGCCGGCAGGCTCCGGCATGGAGGAAAATCATGGCGTTTGACGGGATTACCACGGCCTGCCTGCGGGCGGAACTCGCAGAGAAGCTCACGGGCGGGCGTATTTATAAAATTGCACAGACGGATACGGACGAACTGGTGCTGACGGTGAAGCCGGAGGTGTCGCGGGGAGGTGGGCAGGTCAGGCTCTATCTCTCGGCGGATCCCTCGCTCCCGCTGTGCTATCTGACGCAGGGTACGAAGCCTGCGCCCCTTGTGGCGCCGGCTTTCTGTATGCTGCTGCGAAAGCATATCCAGAATGGAAAAATTCTCTCGGTGGAGCAGCCCGGGCTCGAGCGCATCCTGCGCTTTACTGTGGAGCACCGCAACGAGATGGGGGATCTGTGCCGCCATGTGCTCGTGCTGGAACTGATGGGCAAGCACTCGAACCTGATCTTTCTCTCGGAGGACGGGGTGATTCTCGATGCGATCAAGAGGATTTCCTCGATGGTGAGCTCGGTGCGGGAAGTGCTGCCCGGACGGACGTATTTTATCCCGCAGACGAGAGCGAAGAGGGAGCCGCTGGAGGAGACGAGGGAATCGTTCCTGGCGCTGCTGGAGAGTCCGCAGAGCGCCGCGCCTGTAGCGTCCTTCCTCTCCGGTTCGTATACGGGACTCTCGAATGTGATGGCGGAGGAACTCTGCTGGGAGGCCCAGCTGACGCATGAGAGAAGCGCGCAGGCGCTGACAGTGGAGGAGCGCGAGCGTCTGTGGCAGGCGTTTGACCGTCTGATGGAACGCGTGCGGACGCAGTCGTTTCTTCCCACCCTTTATTATAAGAAGGGAGGCGGAGCGGCAGGCGTTCCGCAGGAGTACGCGGCGGTTCCGCTGACGATGTACGGCGCAGAGGGCAGGGAGTTTGCTTCGATGTCGGAGCTGCTTGAGACCTTCTACGCGGAGAAGAACGCGGCGACGAGAATCCGGCAGAAGTCGGCCGATCTGCGACGGATCGTGCAGACGATTCTGGAACGCGATGTTCACAAGTACGACCTGCAGTGCAGGCAGATGAAGGACACGGAGAAGCGGGACAAGTACCGCGTGTACGGCGAGCTGCTGAATACGTACGGCTATTCGATTCCGGAGGGGGCGAAGTCGGCGGTTCTCGATAACTATTATACGAACGAGCCCGTGACGGTTCCGCTGGATCCCACGCTGACGCCGGCGCAGAATGCCAGACGCTATTTTGACCGCTATACGAAATTAAAGCGAACGGCGGAATCGCTCTCGGAACTGACGAAGGAAGTAAAGGCCGAGATTGATCAGCTCGAGAGCATCCGCACCGCACTGGAACTCTCGGAGAACGAAGGGGATCTGGCACAGATCCGCAGGGAGCTGGAGGAGTGCGGCTTCGTGCGGCGGCGCGCAGGGACGGATGGCGGAAACGGGAAAAGCGGCAGAAACAGCGGGCGCAGCCAGGCAGGCGGCAAGGGCCCGGGCAGGAGCCGGACGCCGGAGAGCCAGCCGCTTCACTACGTCAGCAGCGACGGCTACGATATGTATGTCGGCAAGAACAACATCCAGAACGACGAGATTTCCTTCCGCCTCGCAAACGGCGGAGATCTCTGGTTCCATGCGAATGATATTCCCGGCTCTCACGTCATTGTGAAGACGAACGGGAAAAAGATGGAGGAGATTCCCGACCGCGTCTTTGAGGAGGCGGCTTCGCTGGCGGCCTATTATTCCAAGGGGCGGGAGCAGGAAAAGGTGGAGATCGACTATCTGGAGCGCCGCAATTTAAAGAAACCGGGCGGTGCCAAGCCGGGATTTGTCGTCTACTACACGAACTATTCCATCATCGCCGGGACGGATATCTCGGGGCTTCGGCAGGTGTAGGAAGGGTGCAGGAAGCGGCGCGCGCTGCGGCCTTTTTCTTGACGCTCTTCGTTTTGTCTACTATAATGTTCCCATTGGAATCACGGAAAGAGAGCATCGCGGAACGGGAGCGGCCGAAAGCGTACAGGTCCCGTCTTCTCGGTGCCCCGTGTCATGTTACGGAACGGAGGTATTATGATTAAGAGTATGACGGGATATGGCCGCGGAGAGTCCTCGCAGGGACAGCGCAAGGTCACCGTGGAGATGAAATCCGTCAACAACCGGTATCTGGACGTCAATATCAGGATGCCGAAGAAGCTGAACTTCTTCGAGGCGGCGATCCGGGCGGAGCTTAAGAAGTTTATCCAGCGCGGCAAGATCGATCTCTTCCTGACGTACGACGATCTGACGGAGAACAACCTCTGCGTCAAGTACAACAAAGAGCTGGCGGCGGAGTACTACCATCATCTGCAGCAGATGGCGGAGGATCTGAGTCTGACGAACGATGTGCGTCTTTCCCAGATCGCGCAGCTTCCGGATGTGTTCACGATGGAAGAGCAGACGGTGGATGAGGAGGAACTCTGGAACCTGATCCGTGCGGCGATCGGAGAAGCGGCGGCCGGATTCGTGGAGAGCAGGGTGCGCGAGGGCGAATTCCTGAGAAATGATCTGAGCGGCAAGCTGGACGAGCTGCTGGATCACGTCGCGTTTATCACGGAGCGCTCTCCGGCGATCATCGATGCCTATCGGGAGAACCTGCGCGCCAAGGTACAGGAGCTTCTGCAGGACACCTCGGTTGATGAGGGGCGTCTGCTGCAGGAGGTCACGATCTACGCCGACAAGGTCTGCGTTGACGAGGAGTTGGTGCGGCTTCGCAGTCATATTGAGGCGACGAAACAGGCGCTCTCCGGCGACGAGGGCGTGGGACGTAAACTCGATTTTCTGGCGCAGGAGATGAACCGGGAGGCAAACACGATTCTCTCCAAATCAGGAGATCTAGAGGTCTCCGCGCGCGCCATCGAGCTGAAAACAGG
This sequence comes from Eubacteriales bacterium, assembly GCA_030524225.1. GTDB lineage: Bacteria > Bacillota > Clostridia > Lachnospirales > Lachnospiraceae > CAG-791. The sequence goes on along the minus strand of JAUNGV010000021.1, from coordinate 23,495 downwards.
GATCGAGAAGATCCGGGAGCAGATTCAAAACATTGAATAAGAAGTTGCGAGTGAAAATGGTCGCTCGCTTTGTGGGGGGCGTGGATTGAAATCTGCAATTCAAGTACGCGGAACCGGCATTCGAGCGTCGACACCCTTGCGGATACTGTGGATTGAAATAGTTTCCTGACCAGCTCCTGCAGCACTGTGATATCCGTCGGCACCCCTGCGGGTGCTGTGGATTGAAATCCACGACGACATATCAACCGCATCGAGATACGCGGTCGGCACCCCTGCGGGTGTCGTGGATTGAAACACGGTAGGTAATGTCAAGATTGGCACCATTGAAGTCGGCACCCCTGCAGGTGCCGTGGAGAATCATGAATTCACTAATACATATCGGATTTGGCAATATTGTCAACGCGGGCAAGATCATTGCGATCGTCAGCCCCGATTCAGCGCCCGTCAAGCGGCTCGTGCAGCACGCCAGGGAGAGCGGGCGCGCCGTGGACGCGACGCAGGGGCGCAGGACGAAGGCGGTGCTTGTAATGGAAAACGACCGTATTGTTCTCTCGGCCCTGCTGCCGGAGACGATCCGCGCGAGAGCGCAGTCGGAGGAAGAGGAGACGGATGAAACGTAAAGGATGTCTGGTGGTAATTTCCGGTTTTTCCGGAGCGGGAAAAGGAACGATTGTAAAAAAGCTGATGAAGCAGTATGAAGGGGAGTACGCGCTGTCGGTTTCCATGACGACGCGCCAGCCCAGACCCGGCGAGGTGGACGGCAGAGAGTATTTTTTCGTGACGAAGGAGCGGTTTGAACAGGAAATCGCCTCGAACGGTCTGCTGGAATACGCGGGCTACGTCGATAATTATTACGGGACGCCGCGCAAATATGTCGAGGAGAAAATGGCGGAGGGCAAGGACGTCATTCTCGAAATCGAAGTGCAGGGAGCCAAGCAGATCAAGCAGATTTTCCCGGAGGCCGTGTTGCTTTTTGTGACGACGCCCTCGGCGGAGATTCTGAAGGAGCGTCTGGTGGGGCGCGGTACGGAGAGCGAGGAGAAGATCGCGCAGCGTCTTCTGCAGGCGGCGACCCGGGAGGCGCCGGCGATTCCGGATTACGATTATCTGATTGTCAACGACGAGCTGGACGAGTGTATCGCCCATGTGCGCAGCGTCATCGAGTCGGCGCGCAGCGCACCGATGCGCAGGCGGGATTTCGTGGCGCAGTTCATGAAGGATCTGCGGAGCTTCGCTGAGCGGGAGGCGAGAAAACCAGAGCAAGTATAGCGGCCAGTTTTCCCGGAAATATTTTACTGCCCCAATCTGGCGGCAGAGCACAGGCAGGCAAGCCAAGTACCAACAGAACAGATAGCACCCATGCGCAGAGGATGGTTCACAGCGCGGAACCATCCACAGACAGAATGGTATAGAAGCAGAACGATAATAGAATGATAAAAGAAGCGCAGAGCGCAGAGAAAGGAAGAAAAGAATTATGCTGCATCCCTCTTATGTAGATTTGATGAAGGTAGTAAACAAGGGCGTGGAGGAAGGTGAAGCGCCGGTTATCAGCAGCCGCTATTCCATCGTGATGGCGACGGCGAAGCGCGCGAGACAGCTCGTGGACGGCGAGGAGGCTCTGGTTCGCGAGGACGGCAGAAAGCCTCTTTCGATCGCGGTAGACGAGCTCAATCAGGGACAGATTCAGATCCTTGGCGAGGACGACGACGAGGACGCTCCCGCGGATGAGCTGCTGGAGCTCTCTGAGACCGAGGGTATGGAGGTCGGAGAACTCGACGCGGCGGAGCTGGCAGACGAGGAGGCTGAGGAGAGAAGAGAAGAAGCCGCAGCGGAAGCGGCAGAGCAGGCATGAGGGTTCTGTTCGTCTCGCTCGGATGCGATAAAAATCTGGTCGACACGGAAGTGATGCTGGGCTCCCTCTCCGGGGGCACGTATACCTTTACTGACGACGAGGACGAGGCGGAGATCGCCGTCGTCAATACCTGCTGCTTTATTCACGACGCGAAGCAGGAGAGTGTGAATGCGATTCTGGAGCTGGCTGAGCGGCGCGCCGCCGGTCAGCTGAAGGCGCTGGTCGTGACGGGATGTCTGGCGCAGCGCTATCAGGATGAGATTCTGACGGAGATTCCGGAGGTGGACGCGGTGTTGGGAACCACGGCGACGGAGGAGCTCGTCCACACCCTTGAGGATATTCTGGGAGACCGGAAGGAGAGGGAACGGCTTCTGATCGAGGATCTGTCCAAGCGTCCCTCCGGCAATCAGAAGAGACTGCGCACGGCGGGGACGGCCACGGGTTATCTGAAGATCGCAGAGGGCTGCGATAAGCGCTGCACCTACTGTGTGATTCCTGATATCAGGGGACCGTACCGCAGCATTCCGATGGAGGATCTCGTGGCGGAGGCACAGACGCTGGCGCAGGAGGGCGTGCGGGAGCTGATTCTCGTCGCGCAGGAGACCACGGTGTACGGTACAGATCTTTACGGGGAGAAAAAGCTTCCCGAGCTGCTGCGCCGTCTGACTCCCATCGAGGGGATCGAGTGGATCCGCCTTCTGTACTGCTATCCGGAGGAGATCACGGACGAGATGATCGAAACGGTGGCCGCAGAGCCCAAGATTCTCCCTTATTTCGATATGCCGATCCAGCACGCCTCGGACGAGGTGTTGCGGCGGATGGGGCGGCGCACGAACCGTGCGGAGCTCGAGGAGATCATCGGAAGACTGCGGGAGGCTCTGCCGGATGTCTGTCTGCGCACGACGCTGATCACCGGATTTCCGGGGGAGAGAGAGAAGGATCATGAGATTTTGAAGCGCTTTGTGAAAAAAATGAAATTTGACCGCCTCGGCGTCTTTACCTATTCCCGGGAAGAAGGGACGCCCGCGGCGAAAATGAAGCCGCAGATCCCTGCGCGTGTGAAAAAGGCGCGTCAGAAGGAGCTGATGCTCCTGCAGCAGGAGATCGCGTTCCGGAAAGCGGCGAAGATGAAGGGCCGCCGTCTGGAGGCGCTGATCGAGGGAAGAATTGTGGACGAGGCGCTGCCTCTTACTGTGGCAGCAGGAAGCGCCGGGGAAAAGGGCGCGCGTTATGTTTACGCGGCGCGCACATACCGGGATGCGCCGGATGTGGACGGTCTGCTCTTTGTGGAGAGCGAACGGGAACTGCTCAGCGGCGATCTTATCACAGTGAAAATCACGGGATCCCGGGAATATGATCTGCTGGGACGGGAGACGGTGTAGGAGAATGGAGAATAAAAATGAATTTACCGAATAAACTGACGATATTCCGGGTTCTTCTGATTCCGGTGTTTGTAGTCTTTATGCTCGGCGATGTGGCGGGAAGCGCGGGGAAATGGATCGCGCTTGCGGTGTTCATCATCGCGAGTCTGACAGATCTGCTGGACGGCAAGATCGCCCGCAAGTACAATCTCGTGACGAATTTCGGAAAGTTCATGGATCCTCTCGCGGATAAGCTGCTGGTCTGCTCGGCGCTGATCTGTCTCGTGGCGCTGGAGAGAATTCCGGCGTGGATCGTGATCGTGATTATTGCGAGAGAGTTTATCATCAGCGGATTCCGCCTGATTGCGGTGGAAGGCGGTCTCGTGATCGCGGCGAGCTACTGGGGCAAGTTCAAGACGACCTTCCAGATGGTGATGGTCATTCTGATGATTATGGATATTCCGCAGCTGGCGATCCTTACGACGATCGTGATGTGGATCGCGCTGATTCTGACGGTGGTTTCGCTGATCGATTATCTGTGGAAAAATAAGCAGGTGCTGGGCGATTTCAAATAGAAGCGGCGCTTGTGCAGGACTGGGAGGCAATACGGCAGTGGTAGCGGAAATTATTACGGTGGGAACTGAGATCCTGCTCGGGAATATTGTAAACACCAATGCGGCTTATCTCGCGGAGCAGTGCGCGCGGATAGGCCTTTCCTGTTATTATCAGGAAACCGTCGGAGACAATGCGGAGCGGCTGGCGCAGACGATCCGCACGGCGCTCGGCCGGGCGGATATTATTGTGCTCTGCGGGGGACTCGGCCCGACGGAGGACGATCTGACGAAGGAGACGGCGGCGCAGGTGATGGGCCGCCCGCTTCATGAGGACGCGGGGACGATTGCGGCGATGCGGGCTTATTTCGAGCGGCGGGGCATTCCGTTTACGCCGAATAACGCCAAGCAGGCGCTGATCCCGGAGGGGAGCGTGATTCTGGAGAATCCGAACGGCACTGCGCCGGGCGTGATCATCGAGGGAGAGGGGAATACGCGCATTGTGCTGCTGCCGGGGCCGCCCGGAGAGCTGCGTCCGATGTTCGAGACGAGCGTTCTTCCCTATCTGAAGCGGATGAATCCGGAACATCTCGTCTCGCGCACGATCAAGGAGAGCGGGATCGGAGAGAGCATTGCGGAGACGATGCTGCAGGATCTGATCGACGGACAGACGAATCCGACGATCGCCACCTATGCCAAGGTGGGCGAGGTGCATATCCGGCTGACCGCGAAGGCGGACTCTCCGGAGGAGGCCGGGCGGCTGATTGATCCGGTGGAGCGGGAGATCTGCGAGCGCTTCGGCGATGCGGTCTATACGGACAGAGAGGATGTGACGCTGGAGGGAGCGGTCGTCGCCATGCTGCGGGAACGCGGTATGACCCTCTCCACGGCGGAGTCCTGCACCGGCGGGATGCTGGCGCAGAGGCTGACCGGGGTGCCGGGCGTCTCGTCGCTCTATGCGGGCGGCTTCGTGACGTATACCTGCGGGGAGAAACACCGTATGCTGGGTGTGCCGAAAGAACTGCTCCGGGAAAAGGGAGCGATCTCCAAGAAAACGGCGAGAGCCATGGCGGCGGGTGCGGCGAAGAGAACGCACACGGACGTCGCCCTCTCGGTCACGGGGAACGCGGGACCGGAGCCGTCGGAGGACAAGCCGGTAGGTCTCGTCTATATCGGATGTTCGGTGAACGGAAGAACCTGGGCGAGAAAATGCCGGTTTTCCGGGAACCGCCAGAAAATCCGGGAGTGCGCGACCGCGGAGGCGCTGACCTTCCTGCGGGAGTGTGTGATGCACGGCGAAGCAGTCGAAAAGCGCGAACACCATGACAAAAAGAATCGCGATGAAACGAACCACGGCGGAAAGAAGCATGGTGGGAAGAAGCATGATGAAATGAATCACGACGGAAAGAAGTACGGCGAGAAGAACCGCGACGAAAGGAACCACGGCGGGAAGATGCACGGCGGAAAGAGAAAGGATAGATCTCATGAATAAATTAATGGCACAGATTATGAAATTCGGCGTCGTCGGCGTGATCTGCTTTTTGATTGATTTCTGTCTGTACACGCTCTGCAATGCGGCCGGAATTCCCTATCTGATCTCGGGCTTTATCGGTTTTATCGTCTCGATGGTAGTCAATTACCTGCTGAGCATGAAATTTGTCTTTGCGCGCAAAGATGATCTCTCCCGCAGGAGAGAGTTCATTATCTTCTTCGTGCTGAGCCTGATCGGACTGGGGTTGAATGAACTCTGCCTCTATATCGGTATCGATCTGATTTACGGAAACTGGCTGTGGCTGCAGGGGCTGATCAGTCTCGGCGTGTGCAAGACCCTCGTCAAGCTCGGAGCGACCGGTGTCGTGATGGTTTACAATTTCATCAGCCGCAAGATCTTTCTGGAAAAGAAAGACTGAGGCACGGACAGAGGCTGCGCTGGCGGAATGGTCTGGAACGCGGTTCACAGCGCGCAGGAGACATCGGTGAGAAGGAAGACTGTGCCGAAAAGCGGCGAGCGGTTTCAGCGTAACAGGAAATGTTGTGCCGGATTGTGGTTTACAGGCGTTTTGATAGGGAGGAACGGATGGCGGATATTCTGTATTATGTAATTCCCTGCTATAACGAGGAGGCGGTTCTGCCGGAGACGGCGAAACGGCTGCGGGAGAAGATGCGGGAGATGATGGAGACGGGACTGATCGCGGAGAAGAGCCGTATCGTCTTTGTCAACGACGGATCGAAAGACCGGACGTGGGAGATCATCGAGTCGCTTCACGCGCAGGATCCTGTTTTCTCCGGCATCAATCTGAGCCGGAACCGGGGCCATCAGAATGCTCTGCTGGCGGGACTGATGACGGTGCGGGAGCGCGCGGATATGGTGATTTCCATGGACGCCGATCTCCAGGACGACATCAACGCCTCCGTCGAGATGGTGAAAAAATATTACGGCGGGTGCGATATCGTCTACGGGGTGCGCTCCGCAAGGACGACGGACACGGCGTTTAAGAGGATGACGGCCCAGGGATTCTACCGGTTTATGCACATGATGGGAGCGCACACGATTTCCGATCACGCGGATTACCGTCTGATGAGCCGGCGGGCGCTGGCGGGACTGGCTGAGTTTAAGGAGGTCAATCTCTTCCTGCGCGGAATCGTGCCGATGATCGGCTATCCCAGCGATATCGTCTACTACGAGAGAGCGGAGCGGTTCGCCGGGGAGAGCAAGTATCCGCTGGGGAAGATGCTCAGTTTCGCGGTGGAGGGAATCACCTCCCTGAGCACGAAGCCGATCAAGCTGATTACGTACCTTGGATTCTGTATCTTTTTCGTGAGTATCGCGATGCTGATCTATTCGCTGGTGCGTCACTTCACCGGGAGCACGATTGTGGGATGGACGACGCTGATGGTCTCTGTCTGGGCAATCGGCGGTCTGATTCTGCTCTCCCTTGGAATTATCGGGGAATACATTGGCAAGATCTATCTGGAGACGAAGGAGCGTCCGCGCTTTCTCGTGGAGCAGTTTCTGAATGAGGATGGAGAGAACGAGCCATAACCTGCGGCGGACAGGCTGCCGGTGCGCGGAGTCCACGCCTGTGCCGGACGAATCTGGCAGGCTATAGCTCCAGTGACGTGCCGTTGTCCCGCAGCCATTTGCGCCGCTGTTTGTAATCGGGCAGAATGGATTCGACGAGGGCCCAGAATGCCCGGGAGTGGTTCATCTGCGTCAGGTGGCAGAGTTCATGGACGACAACGTAGTCCAGAATTTCCGGCGGGGCGAGCATCAGTTTCCAGTTAAAGGAGAGATTGCCTGCCGAGGAGCAGCTGCCCCAGCGTGTCTTCTGTCCACGGATATAGATGCGGCGGTACTGGCCGGGCAGCATCGCCTGATAGTAGGCGGCTCTCCTTGGAATGAGATCCGCGGCTTCCCGGCGCAGGCGCAGCTCCTGCGCCCGCTTTTCCTCAGGGGTGAGACGGCTGACCGGACGGCTGGCGCGCCGCCGGGCGAGCTGCTCCTGCTTGTCGAGAATCCAGTCCGTTTTGCTCAGAAGAATCCGCTCGGCCTCGGCTGTGCTCATCCAGAGCGGGACGCGCAGCGTCAGAGTGCCGTCCTGCGAGAGCGAGAGCGCCCAGGTGCGGCGCTGAGAGCGGAGCAGCGTGTAGGAAACGGGCAGCAGCTCGTTTTTTTCATTCGTCAGAAAGACGGAGAGGCTTTCCGGGCTTTTCGACGTCTGCCTGCGAAGCGGGGATTCTGTGTTGTTTTTCCTGTTATTGTGCGTGTTATTGTAAGAAGTCATGGATACAGTATATCATTTTTTCGGAAGGAGCGTCATGGAAAACGAAGCGAATCTGCAGACAGAGAAAAAATGTATTCTGATGTGCGCGGGCGCATTCACGCCGGTGGAGATCGAGCGACAGGAGGGGGATCTCGTGATCGCGGTGGACGCGGGACTCGCTTATCTGGAGCAGCTGGGAATCCTGCCGGATCTGATCGTGGGGGATTTCGATTCGCTGCCGCAGCCGCAGTGGGAGACGCTTGACGAGTACCGGCAAAGCAGGCCGCAGAGCGTGCTGGAGCTGCCGGTCGCCAAGGATGATACCGATACGCTGGCGGCGGTCAAAGAAGGGCTTGCGCGGGGATACCGGAAATTCTATCTCTACGGGGCGCTTGGCGGGCGTATTGATCATGCGATGGCAAACATCCAGACCCTCGTCTATCTGAAAGAGCACGGAGCGGTCGGCTATCTGATGGACGCGTCGTGCATGGCGATGGTGCTGCGCAGTGAGACGGTGCGCTTTCACAGGGGAATGGAGGGAATCTTTTCTCTGTTTGCACTGGATCGCGAGATCCGGGGCGTGACGCTGGAAGGACTCCGCTTCGAGATCCGGGACGCGGTGGTGTCGAACGGCTTCCCGGTGGGCACGAGCAACCAGTTCCTCCCGGAGGAGGAAGCCTGCGTGACGGTCGGGGAGGGAACGGCGCTGGTGATTGTCACCTTCCGGACGGAGCACGAGGTATAAAAAGTACAAAGACGACTGCTTGTCCGGTCTGCTTGTCCGGAGCTGCCCGACAGGACAGAAAATGGAGACTGTGAGGCGGTATGCGGAGCCGTTCCAGCAGATTAGGCGGTATATTCGTGATCCACATGGATGATACAGCGATAGCGGCAGTCAATGTCCGCGATCGCTGTTTTCAGATAGGAGACCAGAGCCTCCTCTTTCATGGGAAACTGATACGGCAGAACGACGTCGAAAATCACATTGGTGTGGCTGCGGCCGCGGACGAGGCGGAAATCGTGAAAGCGGATTTCGGGGCCGACCGCGGAGAGAATCTGGCGGATCTTGCGGCGCAGGGATTCTGTCTCCGGATCATTTTCACAGACAGGATCCATGTGGATGACGGTCTCCATGTGGAATTCCGCGTCCAGACGCATCTCGATCGCGTCGATGATCTCATGGGCCTGCTGCAGATCGAGAGAGGCCGGAACCTCCGCGTGGAGGGAGACGAAACGGCGTCCGGGGCCGTAGTCGTGCACAACGAGATCGTGCACGCCGAGAATGTGGTCGTAGCTTTTGACGATCTGCGTGATGCGGCTGACGAATCCGGCGTCCGGGGGCTGACCGAGCAGGGGATTGATCGTCTCGAGGGCGGAGGAGAGGCCTGTCCGCAGAATAAAAGCGGAGACGGCCAGACCGCAGAAGCCGTCGAGCAGGAGACCGGTGCGCATGGAGACGGCGGAGCAGAGAAAGACGACGCAGGTCGCGACGCTGTCACTGAAGCTGTCCATGGCGGCGGAGCGGAGCGCGACGCTTCCGAGACGCTGGGAGAGGGCGGTGTTGTAGGAATACATATAGAGCTTGACGCAGATCGAGGCCAGCAGGATCGCCGCTGTCAGGGGACCGAAGGAGGTCTCCTCCGGGGAGAGTATCTTGCCAAACGAGGTGCGCAGCAGTTCGAAGCCCATCAGGATAATGAGAATCGAGACGAACAGTCCCGTCAGATATTCAATCCGCCCGTGGCCGAAGGGGTGCTCTGAATCGGGTTTTTGTCCCGCCATCCGGAAGCCGGCCATCGTGATCACGCTGGAACCGGCGTCGGAGAGGTTGTTGAATGCGTCGGCGGTGATGGCGATGGAGCCGGAGAGGGTTCCCGCCAGAAATTTGATCAGAAACAGGACAATATTAAAGAAAATGCCGACTGCGCCCGCCAGCATACCGTACTGCTGGCGCACGGTGCTCTCGCCGGTGTTCTCATAGCCGGCAATCAGTTTTCTGGCAAGAAATGCGATCATATACGTTCCTCTCCGTTTTCTGTTGTCTTCTTTATCCTTTTTATCCTTATGATTTGCGTTCATCTTTACGGGTAACGATCAAAAAGATCCGAACTTTCGACGCGGCAGGGGCGGTACGCCGAAGTTTACGACAGACTTTATCATCGCCAAACACGGAGAGTCAAGGCTAATTTGACGCCGCGGAAAAGAGCCGCTACAATGGGCAGGGAAAAGCGTACCGGAGACCGACTGCGTGGATGTCTGCTCACAGAACCGCAGCCTGTCTGTGGTCGAAAGAAAGATTGAATATAGGTCCGATAGTATAGTTTAATCAGGTGGTTTTGTGGAGGTAGATATGAGAATTCATCCGGAAGAGGTTATTGCCATTGTAAAGGAGACGAGGGAGTTGTTTCTGGGCGGAGCGGACCGCCTGCAGATTACGGAGAAGGGAAGCTGCGATTATGTGACGCAGATAGACGTGCAGGTGCAGTCGTTCGTGACGCGGCGGCTGGCGGAGCGTTACCCGCAGGTACAGCTGATGGGAGAGGAGAAGGACAACAGCGAAATTGACGCTTCCGGCGACTTCTGGATTCTGGATCCGGTGGACGGAACGACGAATCTGATTCACGATTTCCAGCACAGCACGCTCTCGCTCGCCTATGTGGAGGACGGCGCGCTGACCTTCGGCGTCGTCTACCATCCGAACAGCGGAGAGGTGTTTACGGCGGTGCGCGGTCAGGGAGCTTTCCTGAACGGCAGACCGATTCATGTCAGCGGAGCAGGGACACTCTCTGAGAGTCTGATTTCGATCGGTACGTCCCCCTACAGCCACGAGCTGGCGGACCGGAATTTCGCCGCGTTCAAACGGATCTTCCTCGCGTGTCAGGATATCAGGCGGCTCGGGTCGGCGGCAATGGATATGGCTTATGTGGCCTGCGGGAGGGACGAGGCGTTCTTTGAGCGCAGTCTGAAACCATGGGATTTCGCGGCGGGGCGGCTCCTTGTGGAGGAGGCGGGTGGCACAGTCTGCGATTTTGAGGGGAAACCGGTTCCGCTGACAGAGAAGGCGGATGTGGTGGCGACGAACGGGAAGATCACGCGGGAACTGCTGGCACTTCTCGGAGAGATGGAATGAAAATGGAACTCAACAGGCTGGCGGAGCATCTGGCCCGCACTTCATTCCAGCTGGAAATGGTGTATCACGGCGTCCGGGAGGCGGGGCTGCGCACAGCGGAGCAGACCTCCCCGTTCCCGGGCTTCGTGTTCGTGCTGCGGGGCAGGGCGGAATTTATTTTTGACGGGATCTCCTATCTGGCGGAGCCGGGCAATGTTCTGCACGGCGGGGCGCAGATGACGCTGGAGTGCAGAGTCGCCGCTCATGCGCCGCTCGAATATTTATTGGTTCTGTATCGCATAGAGGGGGAGGAACCGGAGGAGTTCTCTCTCCCGGATTCGGTGTTTGAGGTGCGGACAGGACATTCCCCGCGTCTGACGGAACTTCTGCTGCGGCTGCAGAAAACGGCCGGACAACCGGGAGGACTGCAGATGTTTCAGGCCAAAACGCTGTTTGGCAGCGTGCTGGAGGAGATGCTCGTATGCGCCTTTCAGAAAGCTGCCAGCGGTTCACGGGCTCTGTTTGAGCAGATGTCCGCCTACCTCAGAGAACATTACAGTGAGGAGATTACGATTGCCTCTCTCGCGGAACAGAGCGGAGTCAACAGAAACCGGATTACTTATGTGTTCCGCCGGTACGCCGGAATGGGGCCGGGGGAATATTTACTGCGCTGCCGCATGGAACGCGCGCGGGAAATGCTGCTCGCCGACAGTGTGACCGTGCGGGAGGTTGCTCTGGCAGTGGGATTTTCTGATCCCCTTTATTTCAGCAGAATTTTCAAAAAACATTTTGCCATGTCTCCCAGCGATTTTCGAAAAAAATTCGCCCACACCAGAAAATTCATCAATAATCCATGTTAAATTCAATATATGTGTATTCCTCTGTAAAAAAAGCCCTGTTATACTGTTGCATCGTGATTAGCAACAACTAACTATGAAGTCATCATAAGTGCTGGAAATGTAATGCCGGCTGGAACCTTTACAGGACGTTGCCTTCGATCTGACGAAGCGGAAATATCCGTAGGGATCGCAGCTCCGGCACGGCGGATGACTGCGGCAGTATAGGAACGGAGGAGAACATGGTGAAAAAGATAACGGGAATTTTGCTTTCGGCAGTACTGGCGGCCGGGCTGCTGGCGGGCTGCGGCGCGTCGCAGACGGCAGGCACGGAGACGGCGGCAGTCAGCGAGGGGACAAGTGCCGCTTCCGGGGCGGCAGCAGACGGTACGGCGTCCGGCGCAGAGGACACGGCTGACGGGACGTCGGGGAGCGGAGAGTCTGCGGAGGAGAGCGCGGCGGCAGAGAGTACCACGGCGGCGTCCGGCACAGAAGCGACGCGTCTGTACACGGATCTGGCTGGGCGCGAGGTTGAGATTCCGGAACGTCCGGAGAGGATTGTCACCATCAATATGACTGCGGAGGCGATTGCGCTGGGGCTGAAACCGGTCGGCGCTGCGGAGAACTGGATGCGCACGCTGGACGATTCGGAGAAAGAGGGCATCGAGTCTGTCGGAGAGGTCGGCGGCCTCAATTATGAGAAGATTCTGGAACTGTCCCCGGATCTGATCATCACACCGGAGAACGTCACAGACGATGCGGCGATCGAGTCCCTTTCCAAAATTGCGCCCACAGTGGTGGGACCTTTCTTTGGCGACGCCTTTGAAAATCTGAGATTTGTCGGTGATCTGCTCGGTCGTTCGGAGGAAGCCGATGTGTGGGTGGCGGCCTATGAGGAGAAGGCAGCCGGGACGAAAGAGAAGCTCTCCGGTGTGATCGAGGAGGGAAGTACGGCGATGGTGGTGCAGATTTCCTCCCAGAAAGCCGTTTACATCTATCCCGCCAGCACGTGGCCGACCGTGTACGATGTGCTGGGACTGGTGCTTCCGGATGCAGAGGAGCTGGCAGAGATCACCTCGGGCACGGAGCTGTCGCTGGAGAAACTCGCGGAGTATGATCCCGATTATATTTTTGTGACAGGTGATGCGGATGAACAGTACAGAGCGGAAATTCTGGAGAGCTCCGTCTGGCAGAATCTCTCCGCTGCAAAAAACAATCGTGTCTATACGATGGGAAACCGTCTCTCGGCCGGCGACGTGCTGGCGCTTGACTGGGCGCTCGACGAGGTGGTTCGTGCGGTAGAGGCACAGCAGCAGTAGCAGAAGAAAAAATACCGGTAAAAGCCGGACGCGTCTGTCCTATAGTATGCGTCCGGCTTTTGCATGTCGTACCGGAAAAGAGACAGAACAAATCCGTGCGCGGATACGGCACAGCTGCAGTGCGGGGAAGCGCAGATACGGACAAGGTACAGAGTTCAGGGAAGAGAAGGACAGCTATGAAGGAGAGATCAGGAAAAACGACGGGACTGGTGATTCTGGGAGGCATCGTGTTGCTTTTGCTGCTGTCGGTATTTTCCGTCACACAGGGGGCCGTACAGATTCCGCTCTCTGTGCTGCGGGAGATGCTGACGCATTTTGACGGAGAGAACTCCATGCATCTGATTGTGCGGGATCTTCGTCTGCCGCGCGTACTGGCGAGCGCGGCGGTGGGAATGGCGTTTGCGGTGGCGGGCGCTGTGATGCAGGGAACGACGGGAAATCCGATGGCGGATTCGGGACTGCTGGGAATTAACGCGGGGGCGGGCTTTGCGCTCTCCCTTTGCTTCGCTTTTGTTCCGGGAATGGGGTATCTGCAGACCATTCTGTGCTCGTTTCTCGGGGCGGCGGCCGGTACTGCTATGGTGAACGCAGTGGCGGGGCTCCGGCGCGGCGCAGCTCCCATGCGGCTGGTGCTGGCGGGCGCGGCGGTCAGTGCTCTGCTGACAGCGCTCAGCCAGGGAATTGCGCTGTATTTTGACGTAGAGCAGGATATTCTGTTCTGGACAGCAGGGGCGGTGGCGGGATCGAACTGGGCCCAGCTGTCTCTGATGGCTCCGTGGCTCCTCGGCGCGCTCCTTGGTGCGATACTGCTCTCCCGCAGCATTTCCCTGCTGAGTCTGGGAGAGGAGACAGCGCGGGGGCTGGGGGTCAATACCGATCTGATCCGTCTTCTCTCTTCGCTGGTCGTGCTGGTTCTGGCAGGGGCTTCCGTGGCGGCGGTCGGCGCGGTGGGATTTGTCGGACTGATGATTCCGCATGCGGCAAGAGCGCTGGTGGGGGCGGACTACCGCGCGGTGATTCCGGCTTCCGCTGTTCTGGGGGCGCTTCTGATGGTGGCGGCGGATCTGGGGGCCCGCATGCTGAATCCGCCCTTTGAAACGCCGGTGGGAGTACTGACCGCACTGGTGGGGGTTCCGTTTTTTCTTTATCTGACACGCAGACAAAGGAGGGCCGTATGAACAGACAGGAATCATGGCAGGCACAGGGAGAGGAGTACAGGAGAAAGCGGGCGGTCCGCCATGCCGCGATTGCCGCGGTGTGCGCGGCGCTGCTGCTTGCCTCTCTCCTGATCAGCATGAATACAGGATACACGAGGCTCACTCCGCTCGATACGCTGCGCATTCTGCTGGGAGGCGGAACGGACAGTGAGGAACTGATCCTCTTTGAATTCCGCCTGCCGCGGATTGTGATCTCTGCGCTGGTGGGGGCGGGGCTGGCGCTGTCGGGGTGCCTTATACAGGGTGTTTCACGCAATGCACTGGCTGATCCGGGACTGCTCGGTATCAGCGCGGGAGCAGGACTGATGGTGATTTTGTATGTGATGCTGCTGGGAACGCAGTCCTTTCTCTCGATCTTCACAATGCCGTTTCTGGCGCTGGCGGGAGCGGGAATCACCGCAGTTGTGATCTATGCGCTGGCGTTTCGGAGAGAGGAGGGGTTGGCACCGCTGCGCCTGATTCTGACGGGAATCGCAGTACAGGCCGGTCTTTCGGCGCTGACGACGTTTCTGGTTGTCAGAATGGATGAGACACAGTACAGCTTTGTGGCGACATGGCAGGCGGGGAGTATATGGGGGACCAGCTGGCAGTTCGTTCTGGCGCTGCTGCCGTGGATGCTGGTTCTTTTCCCCTATGTGCTCTGCAAGGCGAGAGTTCTGGATGCGCTCAGTATGGGAGACGATATGGCGACAGGACTTGGCGTCTGCGTGGAAAAGGAGAGACGCAGGCTGCTGGCGGCAGCCGTGGCGCTGGCGGCCTCCTGTGTGGCGGTCAGCGGCAATATCAGTTTCGTCGGGCTTCTCGCCCCGCATCTGTCGAGACGGCTGGTCGGACCCAGACATGCGATTCTGCTGCCGGTCAGCGCTCTGACCGGGGCAGTGCTGGTCTGTGCCGCCGATACGATTGCGCGTATCATCATCCAGCCGTCGGAGCTGCCGGCGGGAATTGTGGTCGCGGTGATCGGCGCACCTTATTTTTTATATCTTCTTGCCAGAGACAGATAGGAGGAGTTCATGGAATCGTTGGAAAAGAACAGTATTGTCACTGAAAAACTGGACGTCGCGTATGGAGATACCGCCATTATCAGGGATATGAATATAGAGATTCCGAGAGGGAAGATCACTTCGGTTATCGGCCCGAACGGCTGTGGGAAATCCACGCTTTTAAAGGCGATGGGGAGAATCCTGCGGCCGCAGGGCGGACAGGTCTATTTAAACGGAGAGGATCTGCGGCGTCTGTCGGCGAGAGAGACAGCGACGAAGAT
The DNA here is from genome assembly GCA_030524225.1 of Eubacteriales bacterium. Taxonomy (GTDB): domain Bacteria; phylum Bacillota; class Clostridia; order Lachnospirales; family Lachnospiraceae; genus CAG-791. The sequence continues at coordinate 8,222 of JAUNGV010000021.1, read as the reverse complement.
GGCGATCCTTCCGCAGACGCCGACAGCGCCGGGCGGACTGACGGTCAGCGAGCTGGTGGGCTACGGACGGTTCCCGCATCAGAGGGGATTCGGAAGAATGACGGCGCAGGATAAGGAGGTGATCCAGTGGGCGATGGAGGCGACGGGACTGCTCGGTCTGCAGAACCGTGAGGTGGACACGCTCTCCGGCGGACAGCGGCAGCGGGTGTGGATTGCAGTGGCGCTGGCGCAGCAGACGGACCTGATTCTGCTTGACGAGCCGACGACCTATCTGGATCTGGCGCATCAGCTGGAAGTGCTTCAGCTTCTTTACAGGCTGAACCGGGAACAGGGCTGTACGATTGCCATGGTACTGCATGACCTGAATCTGGCGGCGCGTTTTTCAGACTGCATGATTGCAGTGCGTGAGGGGAGAGTCGTTCGATGCGGAAGTCCGGAGGAGGTGATGACGCAGGAGGTGCTGGCCCGCACGTTTTCCATTGATGCGGAACTTGTGCGGGACGTCCGCACAGGACGGCCCAGCTGTGTTTCTTATGAGCTCATCCGGTGAGGCGGCTTTCTCCGGAGGATTTTTATCATTGAAGAAAATGCTGCGGCGTAGTAAAATAAGACGGCTGTAAAAGAGAGTTGATCAAAGGACAGCGCAGCTTTTTACATCAATCGTTTAAAAATATTTTATCCAATAGAAGAAAAGGAGAGCGACGATGAAACACAGACCTGTAGTACTGATGATTCTGGATGGATACGGGCTCAACGACAATCCGAAAGCCAACGCAGTGGCGGAGGCGAATACGCCGGTCATGGACAAGCTCGAGAGCGAGTGTCCTTTTGTCAAGGGATATGCGAGCGGCATGGCGGTCGGTCTGCCGGACGGCCAGATGGGGAACTCGGAAGTCGGCCACATGAACATGGGCGCGGGCCGGATCGTCTATCAGGAGCTGACGAGAATCACGAAAGAGATTCAGGACGGCGATTTCTTTAAGAATCCCGCTCTGGTGGACGCGGTTGAGAACTGCAAGAAGAATGACTCTGCGCTTCACCTGTTCGGACTGCTCTCCGACGGCGGCGTTCACAGTCACACCGAGCACCTCTACGCTCTGCTGGAAATGGCGAAGAAGAACGGTCTGAACAAGGTTTACGTTCACTGCTTCCTCGATGGAAGGGATACGCCGCCCAAGAGCGGTGTGGACTTCATCGCGGCGCTGGAGGACAAGATGAAGGAGATCGGCGTCGGAGAGATCGCGACGATCGAGGGCCGCTACTATGCGATGGACCGGGACAACAACTACGACCGCGTGGAGTATGCGTACAATGCGATGACGAAGGGCGAGGGCGTCACGGCGGACAGCGCGGCGCAGGCGATTCAGCAGTCCTATGACAAGGATGAGACGGACGAGTTCGTAAAGCCCACGGTGATCATGAAGGACGGCAAGCCGGTGGCGTCGATCAAGGACGGCGATTCAATCGTGTTCTTTAACTTCCGCCCGGACCGCGCGAGAGAGATCACGCACTGCTTCTGCGACGATACCTTCGACAAATTCGGCCGCGGCGCGCGTCTTGACGTGAAGTTTGTCTGCTTTACCGACTACGATCCGCTGATTCCGAACAAGGAGGTGGCGTTCCACAAGGTAGAGCTGACCAACACCTTTGGCGAGTGGCTTGCCGCTCACGGCTTAAAGCAGGCGAGAATCGCCGAGACGGAGAAGTATGCCCATGTGACCTTCTTCTTCAACGGAGGCGTGGAGCAGCCGAACGAGGGCGAGGACAGAATTCTCGTTCATTCCCCGAAGGATGTTCCGACCTACGATTTAAAACCGCAGATGAGCGCGTACGAGGTGTGCGACAAGCTCTGCGAGGCGATCCGCTCTGAGAAATACGATGTGATCATCATCAATTTCGCGAATCCGGACATGGTCGGCCACACCGGCGTGGAGGCTGCGGCCATCAAGGCGGTCGAGGTTGTGGACGAGTGCGTCGGCAAAGCGGTCGAGGCGATCAGGGAGGTCGGCGGCACGATGTTCATCTGCGCGGACCACGGCAACTGCGATCAGCTGATCGATTACGAGACGGGTGCGCCGTATACCGCACACACCACGAATCCGGTGCCGTTTATTCTCGTCAACTACGAGGACGGCTACAAGCTGCGCGAGGGCGGATGCCTGGCGGATATCGTTCCTACCATGATCGAGATCATGGGAATGGAGCAGCCCAAGGAGATGACGGGCAAGTCTCTGCTGGTCAAGGAATAAAATAAAAGAAAAGGGACAGGACGCCCGTATGCAGAACGCAGGAGTCCCTGCAGCGGCGGACGCAGAATGGTCTGCCGGACAGGGCGGGCGAACCTGCCGGAAAAGATATTCAGGAATTAGGAAAGAGATATGGGGCATTGGGGCGGCTGCGGGAAGCGTTTGCTTGTCGCGGAAGCCCCAATGTTTTATGCCGGCGAAGCAGGAGGTAAGACGAAGGATATGAAAGCAGTGATTCTCGCGGGAGGCTTCGGCACGCGCATCACGGAGGAATCGCAGTACAGACCCAAACCCATGGTGGAGATCGGGAATATGCCGATTCTGTGGCACATTATGAAGCTGTATTCCCATTACGGCTACCATGAATTCGTGATCTGCGCGGGATACAAACAGCACGTCATCAAGGAGTGGTTCGCGGACTACTATCTGCACACGAGCGATGTGACGTTTGACTTCACGAGGGGGAACGAGCTGATCGTGCACAACAAGCGGTCGGAGCCGTGGAAGGTGACGGTTGTGGATACCGGTCTTCACACGATGACCGGCGGGCGGCTCAGACAGATCAGGGAGTATATCGGCGGGGAGCGCTTCTTCATGACGTACGGGGACGGGGTCTCGGACGTCAACCTGCGGGAGCTCCTTTCGTACCATATCGCCCACGGAACGCTGGCCACGACGACGGCGGTGCAGCCGGAGAGCCGCTTCGGCATTCTGGACATTGCGCCGGACAATCATGTGCGCTCGTTCCGGGAAAAGGATCAGGCCGACGTGGGATGGATCAACGCGGGTTTCATGGTGCTGGAACCGGAGGTGCTGGATTATATCGAAGGCGATCAGACGGTGTTTGAGCGGGAACCGATTGAGCGCCTCTCCGCGGAGGGACAGCTGATGTGTTATAAGCATGCGGGATTCTGGCACTGCATGGACACCATGCGCGACCGGGAGAAGCTGGAGGCGATGTGGGAGGGCGGAAGCGCGCCGTGGAAGGTCTGGGAGGCGTAGGCCTTCTTACTCATACCGTCCTGCCCATCCAATGCCTGCGGCTCTCTGCGGGCGAGCCCGCAATCGCCGCAGTCGCTGGATGGGACTTTCTCTATAAAATATTTATAAAAGAATCGGTATTTGTTGGAAAAACGGAATTTTCATGTTATAATCCTAACAATTATGTTCTTAGGAAAGATCAGGAGGATGGACAGGAAATGAGCGTAAGCGTAGAAAAGTTAGAGCACAGCATGGCAAAACTCACCATTGAGGTGTCTGCGGAGGAGTTGGAGCAGGCTATTGAGAGAACGTATCAGAAGCAGAAGGGCAAAATCAGCGCTCCGGGCTTCCGTAAGGGTAAGATGCCCCGCGCATTGATTGAGAAGATGTACGGCGAGGGGATTTTCTATGAAGATGCGGCGAATGATCTGATCAACCGCACCTATCCGCAGGAGGCGGAGAACTGCGGAGAGGACGTTGTGTCCGCGCCGCAGATCGCAGTGACGCAGCTGAAGGCGGGCAAGCCGTTCATCTACACGGCGGAAGTCGCGTTAAAGCCTCCGGTGAGCCTTGGCAAGTACAAGGGCGTTGAGGTCGAGAAGCAGGATACCGAGGTGACCGACGAAGAGGTTGACGCGGAGATCAAAAAGGAGCTCGAGAAGAACGCGAAATACAACGATGTGACCGACAGAGCGGTCAAGGACGGCGACATGATCACCCTTGATTTCGAGGGCTTTGTGGACGGCGAGGCGTTCAAGGGCGGCAAAGGCGAGAGCTATCCGCTCACGATCGGTTCCCATTCCTTTATCCCGGGCTTCGAGGAGCAGCTCGTGGGCGCGGAGATCGACGTTGAGAAGGACGTCAACGTGACGTTCCCGGAGGATTATCAGGCAGAGGAGTTAAAGGGCAAGGCGGCTGTCTTCAAGTGCACCGTCAAGGCGATCCGCGAGAAGATTCTTCCGGAGCTGGACGATGCGTTTGCAGATGAGGTTTCCGAGTTCTCGACTCTGGCGGAGTACAAAGACGATGTGAAGAAGAACCTGACCGTCAAGAAGGAGCAGGCGGCTAAGACGGCGAAGGAGAACGCGGTTGTGGATGCGATTATCGCGGATGCTTCCATGGAGCTGCCTGAGCCCATGATCAAGGCGCAGCAGGATCAGATGGTGGACGAGTTCGCACAGAGAATGCAGATGCAGGGCCTTTCCATCGACCAGTACTTCCAGTACACCGGTTCCACCAGAGAGAAGATGGAAGAAGAGCTGAAGCCGCAGGCGGAGAAGAGAATCAAGACCCGTCTCGTGCTCGAGCAGGTCGTGAAGGATGAGAACATCGAGGCGACCGAGGAGGACTTCGAGGAAGAGATCAAGAAGATGGCGGAGTCCTACAAGATGGAAGCAGACAAGATCAAGGAGCTTTTTGACGAGAAGAGCAAAAAGCAGATGATGCAGGATCTCGCGGTACAGAAGGCCGTGACCTTTGTGACGGAAGCGGCAACGGAGAAATAAAGCGCGAAAGTCCTGTGAGAAAGAAGGTGCACAGTACATGGCAAGTTTTATTCCTTATGTAATTGAGCAGACCGGAAACGGCGAGCGTTCCTATGATATTTTTTCCAGACTGTTAAAGGAACGGATCGTATTTCTCGGAGACCAGGTGACCGACCAGACGGCGGAGCTGATTGTGGCGCAGATGCTGTTTCTGGAGGGTGAGGATCCGGAGAAGGATATCCAGTTCTACATCAACAGCCCCGGCGGATCGGTTTCCGCAGGAATGGCGATCTACGACACGATGCATTTCGTGAAGTGCGACGTCTCGACGATCTGCGTCGGGATGGCGGCCAGCATGGGATCCTTCCTGCTGGCGGGCGGCACGAAGGGCAAGCGCTTCGCGCTCCCGAATTCGGAGATTCTGATCCATCAGCCGCTCGGCGGCGCAGAGGGGCAGGCGTCCGACATCGCGATTCAGGCGGCGCATATGGCGCGCACGAAGGAGAAGCTGAACCGTCTCCTTGCGGAGAATACGGGCAATTCCTATGAGCAGCTCGTAAAGGACACGGATCGCGACAACTGGATGACAGCCGAGGAAGCAAAAGCATACGGGCTGATCGACAATATCTACACCACCCGGAAAGAGATTGAGCAGGCGCTGGCATAAAGAAAAGACGGCGCAGGCAAACAGGAGGACGCGCGGCAGAGAGGAATTTCGGCCGCGCGCGTCTCTGTGTATATAGGAGAAATAGAAAATGGCGGACTATAGAAGAATGGAACCGCCGGTGCGCCGGTGTTCCTTCTGCAACCGGACGGAGAATCAGGTCAGGAAGCTGATCGCCGGGCCGGAAGGGATTTTTATCTGCGATGAGTGCGTGCAGATCTGTGCGGACATCATTGACGAGGAACTGGAAGAGGAAGAAAAGGAAGAAGCCGAACAGACCGTGGCTGACATCAATCTGCTCAGGCCCGCGGAGATCAAGGCGTTTCTGGATGAATATGTGATCGGACAGGAGGAGGCCAAAAAGGTGCTCTCTGTCGCGGTCTACAATCACTACAAGCGCGTCAAGGCGCCCAAGGACGCGGACGACGTGGAGCTGCAGAAGAGCAATATCCTGATGCTCGGACCGACCGGCTCCGGCAAGACGTATCTGGCGCAGACGCTGGCCAAGATCATCAATGTTCCGTTTGCGATCGCAGATGCGACGACGCTGACGGAAGCCGGCTATGTCGGAGAGGATGTGGAGAATATCCTGCTGAAGCTGATTCAGGCGGCGGATTACAACATCGAGCGCGCGCAGCTGGGCATTATTTATATCGACGAGATCGACAAGATCAGCAAAAAGGGCGAGAATGTCTCGATCACGAGGGACGTTTCCGGCGAGGGCGTGCAGCAGGCGCTTCTGAAAATCATCGAGGGAACGGAGGCGTCCGTTCCGCCTCAGGGCGGCCGCAAGCACCCGCATCAGGAGCTGATTCAGATCGATACCTCGAATATTCTGTTTATCTGCGGCGGAGCTTTCGACGGGCTGGATAAGATCATCGACGCAAGACTTGATCACCGCTCCATGGGCTTTAACGCGGAGGTGGAGGCGAAGTCCACGAAGGACATCGGACGCCTTCTCAAGGAAGTGCTGCCGCAGGATCTCGTGAAGTTCGGACTGATTCCGGAGTTCATCGGCCGTGTGCCGATCTGCATTTCTCTGGAGGGGCTGGACCGCGACGCTCTCGTCAGAATTCTGAAAGAGCCCAAGAACGCCCTGATCAAGCAGTACAAGAAGCTCTTCTCCTACGACGATGTGAAGCTGACCTTTGACGATGAGGCGGTGGGAGAGATTGCGGATCTGGCGATGCAGAGAAAGACAGGCGCGAGAGGACTGCGGGCGATTCTCGAAAAGGTGATGATGGACGCGATGTTCACGATCCCGTCGGATGAGACGATTTCCGAGTGCATTGTGACGAAGAACGCGGTGCTCGGCAACGGCGTTCCGCTTCTCGTACACGGCGACGAAGAGCGGCCGCGCTTAAAAGAGGCTACCTGATATGGTGATCAAAACGGTCAATCTGGAGACAGTCTGCGGGATCACGAGCAAGCTGCCGGTGCATGAAAAGCCGGAGTTTGCTTTTGCCGGAAAGAGTAATGTGGGCAAATCCACGCTGATCAACGGGCTGATGAACCGCAAATCCTACGCGAGGACGAGCGCGCAGCCCGGTAAGACGCAGACAATCAATTATTACAATATCAACGATGCGTTCTATCTCGTGGATCTGCCGGGCTACGGGTACGCGACCGCGAGCGTAGAGGTTAAGATGCAGTGGGGCAAGATGATCGAGCGCTATCTGCACACGAGCCGGAGCCTGACGGCGGTGTTCCTGCTGCTGGATATCCGGCACGCGCCCTCGGACAACGACGCGCTGATGTACGACTGGATTCTGCGGGCGGGCTTCACGCCGGTCATCGTGGCGACGAAGGCGGATAAGATCAAGCGCAGCCAGCTGGCCAAACAGCAGAAGCTCCTGCGGGAGACGCTGCTGGCCAAGAGCGAAGTGCACGCGGCCAGCGGCACGGGAGCGGGACAGCTGCGGATCTTCCCCTACTCCGGTCTCTCCAAGGCGGGGCGGGAGGAACTCTATGCCTACCTCGACGAGCTGATGGAGAGCGGAGAGCAGACAGAGGACGGCGGCGCGGCAGAGCCGGAAGCCAGCAAATAAAAAACATGCATCAACTCCATTTTGCAGAGCAGGACGGAACTTTCTCAGGAACAAGTAGGGAGGAAGATATGAGCAGTAAAAAGAAACAGAAGGAAATGTGGGAGAAGGCGAAGAAAATCAAGACCAACCGGGTGATCGCCACATTGATCGGAATTATCCTCGGCGTTGTGCTGCTGGTGTGGCCGGAGAGCTCGCTGATCGTGCTCTGCCAGGCGGTCGGTCTGGCGCTGGCGTTCGGCGGCATCGTCGCGGTGGTTCTTTATTTCGTCAACCATGACGGGCTGATGTTCAGCACGGTGCAGTTGGTGTTCGGTGTGATTCTCGCGGCGATCGGAATCTGGATCTTCGCGCGTCCCGCGCGTCTGGTGGAACTCGTTCCGACGATTATCGGTCTGATTGTTATGATCAACGGTATTGTGGATCTGAGCCAGACCGTTACGCTGGGCCGCCAGAAATATGACAAGTGGTGGGTGTCGCTGATTTTTGCGATTCTGACGCTGGTGCTCGGCATCGTTCTCATCGTCAAGCCTTTTGGCATCGCGGCGTTTATCACGAGGGTGATCGGCGTGGTTCTGATCTTTAACGGACTCTCCGATCTGTGGATGATTTCCAAGATTTCGAATGATATCAAGCAGATGCGTCAGGTCATCGAGGCGGTGGATGTCGAGGCCACCGAAGTGACTGAGGAGGACAGGAAGAAGAGCGCGGCGGCCCGGGAGGACGAGGCGTTCATGAGGGGCGACGATTTAAAGAGCGGCTCGGGAACGACCCCGCAGGCATAAACGAAGCTCGCACTAAA